>CALLCO010000210.1 GCA_937998695.1 Candidatus Ozemibacteraceae bacterium | reverse complement strand
GCGGCAGGGCCTTCTGCCTGGCCGGGGGCTGACGGGTCAAAAGGATGGAAAGCAGCTTCGGAGGCTTTCGGCGTTCGATGCCTTCCCACCACTCCGTTTGGCGCTGAGCCAGTCCCTTCAAGAGAAGCGGTTCGGCATGCTATAGTGCCCACCATCATGACGCAGACCCCATCTTCCCCCCGCCATCCCTGGGTTGGCCCTTTGGCCCTGGTGGCTGGAGTTTTCCTATTCATCACTGGCGGGGTGTGGAGCTCGGTTTTGTCCAAGACCGGCGGGGTGTGGGTCTATCCCCTGGACGATACCTACATTCACCTCGCCATGGCCCGCAACCTCGTTGAGCACGGGGTCTGGGGCATCACCCCGTCGGCGTTCACCCCTTCGACGTCATCCCTGGTGTGGACCTCACTGCTGGCTGTCGGAGGGGTGTTTCTGGGGCATTGGGAGCAGTTGCCTCTGGTTGGCAACCTGGTGGTGGGCTTGATGATCCTTGGCCTGGTGGCCCATTGGTTGGCACAGATGACCAACCGTCCTGCCGTGATGGTCGGGGGCCTTCTGGCTTTTCTCCTGGCAACTCCTCTCCCGACCTTGGCGACCCTGGGAATGGAGCATCTGCTGCACCTGCTTCTCTGTCTGCTCTTCGTGCGGGTCTGGGGATTCCGGTATTCCGGCGGTGGTCCCCCCCGCGGGCCGGGGTGGAAATTGCTCCTTCTGGCGGCGGTCCTGCCGGCCGTGAGGTATGAAAGTTTGTTCCTGGTCGCCGCCGCTTCTCTGATCGGCCTGCTCGATCGTCGCCCGCGATGGCTGTTCTTGGTGCCAGCGGGTTGGGTCCTGATCGGACTCTTTGGCATCTGGTCCATGTCGCAAGGGTGGTTTTTCCTGCCGACCTCCGTCCTGGTCAAGAGTGCCCTGGGAAGCGGCCTCAGGCCTGCCGGAGTCTTTCCCTGGCTGGCGGCTTTCCTGGTCCGTGCGTCGGAAAACCCTCACCTCATCGTCCTCCTGTTCTGGGCAGGGTTTTCTCTCATCAATCAACCCCAGGGGTCAGCCCCATCCCAAGATGGGGAGGAAGCTGTGGAGGCCCGACTCCAAGCGGCCCTGTACCTTCTTTCCGCTCTGCAACACCTCGCCCTTGCCGAGACCGGATATCTCTTCCGCTATGAGGGGTATCTGGTGGGGTGGGGGACGGTGTTGCTGCTGCGGTTCCATCGGCACTGGTGGCCGCGTTGGCGATCCGTTTCCCCCCTGTCACGGGCCTGGGTTCCCTGGCTGGGGGTGGCCCTGCTGGTGCTTTTGACCACGGTGCCCCTCGCTCTGCGTGGGATGAAGGCTCTCTCGATCAACGTCCAGGCGTCGGTCAACATCCATGACCAGCAGATTCAGATGGGGCGCTTTGTTCGCGCCGGAGAATTCGGGAAGGGGGCGGTGGCGGTCAACGACCTGGGAGCGGTGGCCTGGTTGGGGGGGCGGGAACTGCTCGATGTGTGGGGATTGGCTGCCCGGGATGTGGCTCAGGCCAAGCGGGCCGGAACCTTCGGTCCCGCCCTCGTTGAGGCACTGGCAGCCGCGCGGGGTGTAACGGTGGCCATCGTCTATTCCTCGTGGATGGCACGATTTGGCGGTGTCCCTCGCTCGTGGGAAAAGATCGGCACCTGGACCATTGCCGACAACGTGATCTGTGGGGATGCCACCGTCGTGTTCTACGCGGTCGGCACCGCTTCGGTTCCGTTGGTCCGGAGAGCGTTGACCACGTTTTCCCCTGCCCTTCCCCCCTCCGTTCGCGCCGAGATTTTTGACCCGGCCGAACAAGGACCGGGGCAGCCCATCTCCGGAATTCGGGAAGAACCGGCCAAAGAGGAGGACCGACCGGTGAGGCTAGGCACCCCCTGACGTGCGTGGGTGGCCCGGGGTGAGAGGGCTGTCCAGCCTTCCAAGGTTTTCCTGGTGGGTGGGATACCGTATAATGGCGGCATATCACCACGAGGAAGTCTGAGCGAAGCGATGGCCGACAAACCCAACCTGTTCCAGAAACTGTTCCGCAAAACCCAGGAGCATCTCGACAAGAAGCAGCAACCGGCGGGCACCCCGCCGGCCCCGGGGGGAAAGCCCCCGGCCGCCGGTGCCCCGCCCGCGCCGCCGCAGAAGAAGTTCAAGATCCCCCTTACCCCCGGCAAGATCGAGGTGTACCGCACCTGCCCGAAGAAGTTCCACTTCTCGTACATCGAGAAGGCTCCCCAGGGGAGCGCTCCGGCTCCCAACCTGTCTTTCGATACCAGTTTGCATGCGGCTCTGAAGGTCTTCTTCAAGACCCGCTCCGCCAATGAGCCCTTCAAACTCGACCGACTCCTGCGGTTGCTCGAAACCAGTTGGGACCCCCAAGGCTACGAATCGGCGGAGCAGGAACGGCAGTTCCGGCACGACGCCGAAGCCGCCCTGCGCCTGTTTTTCCAGAACTTCTGCCAGACCCCGCCCAAGGCGATCGAGGTCGATTACTTCTTCAAGATCGATCTGTTCGGCGGCGAGTTTTCGGGGCGGATGGACCGGGTCGACCGGCATCCCGACGGCACCATCGAGATCATCGATTACAAGAGCGGGAAGACCCCCCCGGGCGGCGCCGAGGAACTGGCCCAGAGCCTTCCCATCCAGCTGCTCATGCTGGCCGGCGATGTCATCTGGCCGGGCAAGGTGCAGAAGGTCACCCATGTCTACCTGCGCGAAGGGAAGGCCCTGTCGGTCTCCCGTTCCCCCGCCCTCCTCGCCCAGGGCAAGAAAACCTATCTCGAAATCGGCGAAGCGATCTACCAGGGGAAGTTCCAGCCGGTGCGCTCTTCCGCCTGCTCGTTCTGCGAATTCCAGGAGTCGTGCCCGGTGGGGCAAGTGCCCGCTCTGACCTCGAGCAAGGTTCGTACTTTCCTCGAGTGCCCTCAAAAATTCGCCCACTACTACCTGCACCGCACCGCGGTCAAGGCCGATCCCACCGCCGAACCATCTCCCGATCTCGTGCTCGATCGAGCCCTGCACGATGCCTTGGCCGCCCTTCATCGCGATTTCAAACCGGCGGCCCACGGTGACCCCCAAGCTTTTCTGTTTTCCGCCTTCTACCAGGCCATTCCGACGACCATCCCTGAAGAGATGGCCCTGCCCATGAAAGAAACCGGCCGTGAGATCCTGCAGCTCTACTTCAAGCTCCTCCACCCCAAGTCGCAGACGAAGTTCATCAACGAGTTCATCGAACTGTCGAACGAACGGTTCGAGTACCAGACCACTCTCGATCGCGTCGACGAAGCGCCCGACGGGTCGCTCGAACTGATCGACTACAAGACGGGCAAACGCCTGCGCGATGAAGGGGAACTGAAGACCGACCCCGTCGCGGCCATCACCTGCGCCGTGGCCGAGGCCAAATGGCCGGGCCGGGTGAAACGATTCACTCACCTCTACCTGCGGTCGGCCCGCGCCGTCACCGTCGAGGTCGATGATTTCATGATCAAACATGGTCTCGATCTCCTGGAAGACATCAGCGAACGGCTGCGCCGCAAGGAGTTCGAGACCCTCGGCGGCCCCGGGTGTTCGACCTGTCGCGCCGCCAGCCGGTGCCGGTTCCAGGCCCTGACCGCGACCACCGCCAAGATCCAGACCCTGCGCGAATGCCCGCGCAAGTACAAGTTCCGGTATCTCGAACGGGCGCCCGTGCCTGACAAGGAGCGGCCTGCCCTCCTGCTCAACCAGGTGGTGCGCGATGTCCTGCGCGACTTCTTCGCCCTCAACCAGTCGGCCGATCTCGAGAAACTGTACAAATACTATCTGACCCGCCTTCCGACCGACGTGCCGCTCAGCCTCCAGGCCCGGCAGTTCCTCGAGGAGACAGGAAAGAAAGCCCTGAGGAACTTCCTCGAGTCGTTGGGGGGGAAGCGCCCGCGCGTCCGCACCCTGGCCGACCAAGTGCGCGCCCCGTTCGAGGGTGTCGTGCTCAGCGCTCAGTTCGACCGCGTCGACATCCTGCCCAACGGCAACTTCGAAGTCGTCGTCTACAAGACCACCAAACGGCCGATGACCGTTCATGAGGCCGAGATCGACATCTCCGGGGTGCTCACCCACACCGTGGCCAGTCTGACCTGGCCCGGCAAGGTCGAGCGGACCACCTTCCTCTACCTGCTGCCCGGCGACAAGGTCGTCTTCACCCCCTCGTCCCGCGACCTCGAACGGCTGAAACTGGCGGTCAGCGAATTCCAGGACGAGAACGCCCGCGCCGAGTTCGAAGGGAACCGCAACCCGCTCTGCCCCTCCTGCGACTACCTCGACCAGTGTCCCGACGCCAGCCGCATGCGGTTGTCGCCCAGCAAGATCAACACCTTCCTGTCCTGCCCGCTCAAATACAAGATGAACTACATCGACCGCGTGCCCAAGGAGCCGCGGCCCACGCCCCACCTGAATTTCGACCGGTCGATCCACTACGCGTTGCGCGAATACCACGAGCATTTCGACCGGAAGATGCAGAAGGTCAACCCCTTCCGCCAACTGCTCAGCAAACACTGGATCGACGGCGGCTACACCGACTGGGAAGAGGAACAGCGGTTCAAGGCCCGCGGCCACCAGATGCTGGCCGACTATTTCCAGGGGTTGACCGGCGCCGAAAACCCTGTCATGTTCGAGACCTCCGCCCGCTGGACGTTCGACGACCTCGACCTTGTCGTCCAGATCGACCGGGTCGACGAGCTGCCCGACGGCAAGCTCGAAATCATCGATTACAAAACCGGCAAGAAGGTGCCCGATCCCCGGGTCCTCCACGAGGACATGGGCCTGCTCAACATGTACATGGCCGCCAACCAGCGCTGGCCCGGGCGGGTGGCGAAAGTGTCCTCCATCTTCCTGGCGGCCAATCAGAAGCTCAGTCTGACTCCCGAGGCCGAGCAGATCGAGGCCCACAAGAAACGTCTACGCAAGATCGTCGCGGGCATCGGCGAAGCGAAGTGGGAAGCCAACAAGGGCGCCCTCTGCGCCTGGTGCGAGTTCTACAACCCTTGTCCGGAATGGAAGGTCAAGCCCTTCCAGCTGGCCGGCGAGACTCCCGAGGTCTTCCGCAAGCGCATCCGCCTCAGCTACTCGAAGATGAGCCTCTACCTGAACTGCCCCCGGGCCTACAAGAAACTCTACCACGATCGCATCCCGCCCAAGCCACAGCCGTTCTTCAGCTTCGGCACCACCATCCACGAGACGTTCGAGCGCATCTACGATCCGGCCAACCCGCGGCCCAAGCCGACCCTCGAGGAAGTGCTGCAGATCTACGACGAGGTGCGCCTGACCCACCGCGAGGGCATGTCCTCGGAAGAGGTCGAGGAGCGCTACCGGCAGGACGGCATCCGGCAGATCACCATGTACTACAACCGGTTCATCAAAGATCAGCCGTTCGCCCCGGCCCACTCCATCGAAGAGTACTTCGAGCTGCCCTGCGGGAAATACGCCGTCATGACCGGGTTCATCGACCGCATCGACAAACTGCCCGACGGCACCTACGAGATTCTCGACTACAAGACCGAACCCACCATGCGCACCCAGGACGAGGTCGACCATGACAAACAGCTCAGCATCTACTTCTGGGCCTGCGAGGACGCCCTCGGCCTCAAGATCAGCAAACTCTCGCTGTTCATGCTCGACCACGACGCCAAGATCTCCACGACCCGCACGCGCGCAGACATCCCCAAGGTGGTCGAGAAGGTCGACGAGACGGCATACGCCATGATCCACGAGAAAGAGTTCGCGCCCAAGAAGAACAAATACTGCAAGAGCTGCGACCACCTCCATGATTGCCCGCTCAAGGAGGAGGTCCTGAAGGACGAATCCCTCATCTCGATGAAGAAATTCTGATCCTTCGGGTTCGGCCCGACCACCGCCCGGGAGGCTGGCGACGCCGCAAGGTGAAGGCCGAGAAGGTCAACGTCGAAAGGGTTCGGCCCGACTATCGCCCGGGGGGGCTGGCGACGTCGATGGCATTGCGGCCGGTGGTCGAACCCGCCCTCTGATAGTTTTCCCTGCTGACCCCCGTCCCCAGAAAATTGCTGGAATCATGGCCGCTGATCTAATTCAGAAGAGGCAAACACCCCGAGCCGGGTGACGGACATGAAGGAGATGTACATCCCGCCGAGAAAGCGACCCACCATCATCCGGCGGCCGGACATGCAACATGTATGATCCTGCCTGGAACGGTGGCGGGGATGGCTGTCCGAAGAGAAGAATCGGCCAGGCCTCCCCCCCGCGTCGGGGGGGAGGCCCGAACCGTCATTCGACCTCGAGCACGAAGCTCTCGGAGTGGCTGTTGAACTCGGGCGCGTACATGCACTGGATCTCGGTCATGCCGGTCTGATACCGGCCCTTGTGCTGGACGCGCAAGTCATACTCGAACACATAGGTGCCCTTGGGCAGGTAGTCGATGTAGAAGTGCGAGGCGGTGTCTCGGGTCGACTGGTAGTAGGCGAGGCCATCCTGGGAGCGGTACATCGAGAGCACGTCGACCGGCTCGAGGCCGCTGCCCCGCTGGTCCTTCATGTGGACATACTCCATGTCGCGGTCGGTGCGCAGTTCGATCCGCACGGTCAGCAGATCGCCCACCTTGACCTTGCCCTGCACCGGGTTCAGCACCTTTCCTGACTTGGAATCCCTCTTGATGAAGATGGCCTTTTTCAGCTTGAGGTTGGTCTCGTGTGGAGTGACCTTGCTCATATCCTCGAGATACTGCCAGTGGAGGCCGCCCCAGGCGATGCCGGGGTCTTCCTTCGTGAGGGCGACCTGCCCCATGTCGGGTTTGACGGAAGCACCGTCATAGCGCTTCTCGTAGAAGCCGGTACCGGCTTCGACCTTCGCGGGCTGCACTTCGGTGCCGCCCAGGCTGACCCGCACCAGCTTGTCGGAGGCCAGCAGGTTCGCTCCCTTCAGCAGTAGCGCGTAGATGGCGTCGGCCGTCGCCTTGGTGGTCTTCCAGTCTTGGGTCTGCTTCTGCTTCAGCAACCAGACCTTGCAGTCGTCGACCGCCTCGGCGTCCTTACCGACCTCGTCGAACGCCTCGATCATGATCGCCTGCGTCTCGATGGGGGCCCGGTACCACCACCACGACAGCTCGGTGTCGCGCCAGAAGCGGCCCAGTTCTTCGTCGGTCACGCTGCGTTCCTTCAGACTGGCCACGATCTTCTTCGCGGTGGCGGTGTCGCCGAACCGTGACAGGCCGAGAGCCAGATGCCCTTGCGACATGCGGTTGGCGAGCTGCAGCCAATAGGTCTTCGCCTGGCCGAGGAAGTAATCGACCGCCTCCTTGGCGTTGCCGGCGATGGGCCGGTCCTTCAGGAAGAAGCTGCGGCCGTAGAGATAGAGGGCGATCGTGGTCGACAGGTGGTTCTCTTCTTTCTTCGAGTATTTCAGGATGTCACGGTAGGTCTTGTTGATCCACCCGTCGAGGTGGCCCAGGGCGCGCATGGCGAGATCGGTCTCGACGTCGGTGCCGAGATGGCGCAGACGGCCGAAGCCGGTCACGATGTACAGTGTGATGAAGGGGTCGCCGCGCCCGCCCGGGAACCACGGCCAGCTGCCGTCCGACAACTGCATCTTGGCCAGGCGGTCGCGGGCGTTGTCCATTTCCCGGACCAGACGATTGTCGTCGAACAGGACGCCCAGGTTGTGCTTGGCTTCCGTTTCCGACTTGGCCTGGCGCACCCAGGGTGTTTCCAGCAGCACCACGTTCTTGAGCTGCTCGTTCTTTTCGAGGTTCGACAGGAGGGCCTTGCCGCCCTGCGCTTCGTCGGCCTTCCAGGCGTCGAACACCTTGCGGATCTTCGGATCGGACCGCGCGATGTGCCGCGCCAGGGTGTTGGCGTAGTAGCGGTTGAACAGTTGTTCCGAACACTCGTGGGGGAATTCCATCAGGTAGGGCAGGGCCTGCACGGCATACCAGGCGGGGTTCGAAGTGACCTGCACGGTCAGGGCCTCGGTCACCAGCGAATCCGACTTGGCACTGCCGATCAGCTTGTCGAGCTTGAACTCCTTCTTGCCCGGGCCCTTGATGTGCAGCGGCACCGACTCGGTGACGAAGATGCGGCGCGACAGAATGGGAAGAATGGCCTCCTCGCCGTCAGAGAGCTGGTCGGTG
Source organism: Candidatus Ozemibacteraceae bacterium (assembly GCA_937998695.1). GTDB lineage: Bacteria > Muiribacteriota > Ozemobacteria > Ozemobacterales > Ozemobacteraceae > Ozemobacter. Next base: position 3,503 of record CALLCO010000210.1, on the reverse strand, counting down.
GCGCCGACCACCTTGTAGGTGACGAGGCCGGGCCCGTCGGGCACCTTCAGCTGCCAGGCGAACGAGCGCGATTCCCGCGCCGGCACCTCGAACGGCAGGTCAGGCTGGGCCAGGCCGAACTCGGCGTCGCGGGCGCGGTCGGTGGCCGGGTCGCGCAGGCTCAGGCGTACCTTCCCCTTCTGAACCGTATCCGATAGGTTGATCACCTTCGCGCTGAAGAACAGTTCATCTCCTTCTCGCAGGAACCGTGGTGGGTTGGGCTGCACCATCAGGTCTTTCTGGGTCACCGTCTCGGCCGTGAGGCCGCCCGACTGGCACTTCAACCCGTGCGCGAAGGCCTGGAACTTCCACCTGGTGAGCGCTTCGGGCATGGTGAAGGTCATGGTCACGGTGCCCTTGTCATCGACGGTCAGATGCGGGAAGAAAAAGGCGGTCTCCTGCAGGTTGGTGCGGGCCGACACCTTGTCGAGGTTGGGCCCGGTCGGAGCCGGTTTGCCGCCACCCCCCGCCGCGCCGGGGGCGCCGCCCGCACTCTCCTGTTTCGACATCTGCAGGCTGGCCTTGTCTTCCCCTCCGCGGGCTTCCATCGACAACGCTTCGGTGGGAGCCATGACGGAGGCCCGCGGCACGGGCGGGGCGGCCATCTCGGACATTGGCCCGCCGGGGAACCCATCGGCCAAATCGGCTCGCGAGAGGCTTTTATAGCGCATGAATTCGTAGCCCATGAAATTGACGATCAGATTCTGGGGCAACTGGTGGTAGGTGCGGGTGACGAAGGCGTAGCCAGGATTCCAGGTGTCGATGAGACCCAGGGTGCCGATCAACTGGTTGGCGAAATGCTGCTCGCACTGGCTGTAATCTTCGCGGAAGAACGAGAAACGGTTCATCCAGGCGAAGGGGGCAAAGGCATCGAGCGAGGCGTCGTACAGCCCCGCCACCAGTTCGACCGCCTTGCGTTCGGCTTCGGGGCCGGCCAGGGTCAGGGTCCAGGTCTCCTTCTGGCCGGGGGCCATCTTCGAGGTGAAGTGCCCGAGGCTCAGCCGCAGGTCCTTGTTCGACCAGGGGACGCTCACGCGCACCGTCTCCTGGAAGGAGCGGTTCTCGCGCACCTGGGTCACCCGCACGGTGAATCCGCCGCGCATCTCCTCTTTGACGGGAATCTCGAGGAAGTGTTGGGTGGTGTCAGGAGTGGTCCAGAACGCTTGTACGAGCTTGCGACGGTGTTCGACCTCGATGTAGGCGCGGCCTTTGTCGTAGCCGGTGCCCCAGAGGGCCCGGAAGGTGTCGCCCACCTCGACCGTCGGGTTCTGCGCCCGGAACAGGAAGGGCACCTTGACCTCGAGACGGCTGGCGGCGGGATCGACCACCACCAGGTCGGCTTTGCTGGTCACCGGCTTGTTGAACCGGTCGCGGCTGGTGGCCACCACCCGGTAGGCCCCGGCCGGCAGGGTGAACTTGACCGAGGTGGTGCCGTCGACCGAGGTCTGGAAGGTCTCTTCAGCCACGACCTGGCCTTCTTCCCACATGGACGGTTTCGACAGGTCGGGGCGTTCGGTCGAGGGGCGTTCCTCGAACGACGGCCGCACCGGGGTGGACGGCTGCTTCAAAGCATAGACCAGGATGGACCCCGCGGCGGGAATCCCCTTGCCGTCGAGGGTCGCCGTGGTCAGAGAGACGGCCAGCGGTTGGCCGGCCTGGGGCCACCCGGGTACCGACAGGCCGAGATCGAGGGCGGTGTAGCCGATCCGGAGGGATTGCGACTGGGAACGGGTTTCCCCTGACCCATCGGTGACGTCGGCCGACACCGTGTACGTGAAGATCGGCTGGTCTTTCTCGGGAATCGACCGGTCAGGGCGGGCGGGGAAGGTGATCGTGAAACGCCCCTGCTGGTCGGTGGTGGCGACGCCGTGGGCGATCTCCTGGCTCGAGCCGGGGGAGATCCAGCGCCACCAGCACCAGGGCGGGAACTGGACCTCGCGCACCACCCGGAACTTGACCGCCGCCCCGTCGATGGCCGCCCCGGTGTAGGACATGGCCTCCCCCTTGAGGGTGACGGGCTCGCCGAGCTTGCCCCCCTCGGCCGGGACGTCGAGGGTGACCTTGAACTTGGGCCGCTTGTACTCCTCGACCCGGATCATCGTCGAGCCCGGGGGGCCGTGTGACACAATCTGCATGGCCCCGGTCAGGCGGCCGGTCGGAGCGGTGAACGTGCCCGAGAATGAGCCGAAGGCGTTGGAGGTCACGGTCGTGCGGGTAATTTCCTGCCCGTTGGGATCCTGGAAGGCGACCTCGACCCGCCGGTTGGGGTCGATCTCGTAGCGGTCGTTCTCCTGGTCGATGTGGACGACGATGCCCTTGAAATGGATGGTCTGGCCGGGGCGGTAGATGCCCCGGTCGGTGAAGAAGACCACCGCGTAGCCGGGCGAGGGCGTGCCGGGCTGGTGCGCGTACATGCCTTGCGAATCGACCAGCACTTCGCCTTTGTGCTTCACCACCACGAACACGCTGTCGGAAGGGTTCGGCAGGGAAAAGGTGCCGTCGGCTTTCGAGGTCGCGGTGCCGGCGAGGCGCCAGCCTTGGTCGTAGCGGTATTGCTGGGCTTCGAGCGTGGCGCCAGCGATGGGTTCACCCGTGCCGTTGTCGACGACCAGGCCTTCGAGACGCCCCCAGCGGTTGCGCATGATCAGTCCCAACGAGCTGACCCAGACGGGGGCGCCGCGCAGGGCGTTGTTTTCTTCCGAAAAATCCTTCTTCCAACTGGCCAGCAGGTAATAGTAGCCGGCTGGCATGTCTGGTAGTTCGATCACGTGGCGCTGTGGCCGGAACTCTTTGGTGGGGGGCAGCGTAACCGCCCATTCCCGGGCGGCGGGCTGCCGGGTGGCCTGGCGCAGGTCGTCCCAATGGGGGTAGGCGGGGTTGTACCGGTCTTTCCGGAAAAGGTTCTTGGGGTTCTGGGCCACCAGCCGGAAATACAGCTGGTCGATGTTGGCGTAGTCGATGATGACCTGGGCCCGGGGCTGGCCCGATACCCGCTCGGTCCGGACCTCGAGGCTCTTCGACTCGATCTGCCGGATCAGGTTTGAACAGTTGGTCCCGCCGTCCGAGGCGGGGAAGCGTTTCATGCCGACGGTGGCCATGGCGTGGGCCTTGGCCGGCTGATCGCGCGACAGCAGATACTGGGCTCCCATGAATAGGGCCGTGGCGCTGAGCGGGCTGTCGGCCCGTGTGGCGGCGAGGGCTTCCAATTGGGCCAGGAAGCGGTCGCCGGCGGTTTCGCCGACCGCCTGGGCGTTGGCCCAGGCCAATCGGTGCAGGTCGGCGTCGAGCGCGGCTTCTGCGTTGCCCTTCTCGAGATGGAAGGTCAGGGCCTTCTGGAACAGCCGCAGAGCCTTGTACTTGGGCGATGCGGTGTCGGTGGTGACCGGCTTCCAGGCGATGAACTCGGCGGCGGAACCGAGGGCCGGCGAATCGGCCTCGAGCTCGAAGGCGTCCTGCGGCGCGGC
>CALLCO010000209.1 GCA_937998695.1 Candidatus Ozemibacteraceae bacterium | reverse complement strand
ACGCGGTCCAGAATTTCCGGGTGGAGACGGCAGGCCTCAAACGCGAGTTCATCGCCACGTTCGGCTACGTCATCCCGTCGGGGCTGCACGTCACGTTCGACCCGCAACGGCCGCCGATGGACAGGGTGATCAGCCTGGTCGCCACCGACGGCACCCCGCTCGCGGCCGACCGTGAGTATCGCGTAGCCTTCAGCAGCTACATCTCGGGGGGGGGCGACGGGTTCGGCTGGTTGAAGGAGATCCCCGGCCGCCGCGACACCGGCATCCTGGTACGCGACATGGTGATCTTGAAGATCCGCTCCGAAAAGGGAATCCACGCGCTGCCCGAACAGCGCATGTTCAACCTGCGCCAGACCATTCGCCCTTTGCCCGGCCCCGCCACCATCGCCGCCTACGCCCCGGACCTCGCCGCCCCCACCGCCAATCCGGCCGCTGACCGGCCCGCCCTGCCGGTGACCGGTCTGCCCGCCCACCCGTCCCTGGACCAGCCTTCGACCGGCCGGGCCGGCCTCCCCGCCAGGACCACCGGCCGCCCCTCTCGACCGGCCACTGCTCCCGCCAGGCCGGCGCCGACCGAGGCCGGAGCGGCAGCCGGCCCCTCGCCACAGCCTGCCTCCCTTGATCCCACGACTGACCTGGCGGTGGGCCGAAACGCCACAGCGTGCCGAAAAGCCACGGCGAACCGAAACGCCCCGCTCCCCCGGTCATCCGCCTCCCCGATCGGTCGGGTACCACGGACGGCCAGGCCGTCCGCCGGCGGGCCGGGCTCCTCCGCTCCCTCATACGCGGCCGACCAAGGCCGCCGCGCCAACCAGGGCGTCGAGGGCACCAAGGGTGCCACTGGTTCCCCGGCGCGGTGAGGGACGGCCCGCCCCGCCATGCCCGATCGCCACTGGTTCCGCAAGCGGCTGCACGACCCCTTTCTCAAGAAGGCCCACCGCGAGGATTTCCGTTCCCGGGCCGCCTACAAATTACAAGAAGTCGTTGAAAAGTACAAACTGCTACAATGGCACTCGAAGGTGCTCGACCTGGGCTGCGCCCCGGGCAGCTGGTGCCAGATGGCCCGCCGTTTCCTCGGCCCCAAGGGTCTGCTGATCGGGGTCGACCTCCTGCCGGTCGAGGCGATCGAGGGGGCCACCCTCGTGCAGGGTGACATCACCGACTCCGCCCTCCAGGCCCAGATCACGCGCCTCTGTCCGGGCGGGTTCGACGTCATCCTTAGCGATATGGCGCCCAATACCACCGGCATCCATCATGCCGACACCCAACGGTCGGCCGAACTGGTCGGCCTCGTGCTCGACCTGTGTGCCCGCTGGCTGAAACCGGGAGGGGCCGTTCTCGCCAAGGTCTTCGAAGGATCCGAGTATCCCGACCTGCGCCGGCGGGCCAAGACGCTCTTCCGGTTCGCCAAGACGGTCACCCCCGAAGCCTCCCTGGCCCGCAGCCGGGAGGTCTACCTGCTCGGCCAGGGCTATCAGGGGCCAACCGCGTCCCGGCCGCCCACCTCTTGCGGAGGATAGGGCGAATCGGGATCATCTGGGGCCACCAGGCTTCCTTCGCGCCAGCGTTCGTCGGGGTCGCGCAGGGGCGCGTCGCCGTCGAGCACCTTGAAGGTGGGCCGCAGATCGATTCGGGCATCGCCGGCCAGGAAGCGGGTGACCAGCCCGGCGGCGGTCATGCCGAAGACCGAGGTGACGAAGACCGCCGTGCCGTAGATGATGCGGCGGCGGGCGCAGGTGTGGTGCTGGTTGGCCTGGTTGGGGCAGGCGCATTCGAAGCCGCACAGCGACGACCGGTACGAGGGGTCGGGCAGGATGACATCCTCGTCGGAGTAGATGGCATGCAGGTGGGAGACCCGCTTGAGATTGATCTCGTAGACCCGCCACAGGTTCTTGCGGATCGTCTTGGCCAGCGGATCGTCGTGCGTCTTGCGCAGATCGGCCACCCGCACCCGGGTGGGGTCGAGTTTGGCCGACGCTCCCAGGGCGGTGACGACGGGAATGGCCCGGAAGATGCAAGTGGCCAGCAGGTGCAGCTTGGCGGTGATGTTGTCGATGGCGTCGACGATGACGTCGGGCCGGCGGTCGAGGAAGGCTGGCGCGGTCTTCGCCTCGTAGAAGGCGTGCACCGCCTCGACGCGCGCCCCGGGGTTGATCGCCCGGACGCGCTCCGCCATCAGCTCGGCCTTGGAGCGCCCGATCGTGGACGGCAGCGCGTGACACTGCCGGTTGAGGTTGGTGACGCAGACCTCGTCGAAATCGACCAGGGTCAACCGGCCCACGCCGGCCCGGGCCAGCCCCTCGACGGCGTAGCTGCCCACCCCGCCCAGGCCGATTACCATGACGTGCGCGGCGGCCAGGCGCGCCACGCCTTCGACGCCGAACAGGCGGGCGTTGCGGTCGCACCATTTCGGCACGGGCGGATGCTTCCCCTTCGCTGCGGTCATCGCCATGGCTCCTTTCCCGACAGTATCCCAGGATTCCGCCTCGGGCTCAAGGGGCGGGAATCAGCCCAGGCCTCGCCATGCCTTTGGGAATGCCTGCCCGGCCGACCCAGCCCGGTCTGGTGACCTTTCCGACTGGGTGCCCGAAAATAGGCCGGGCCAGCGGATTCAGGGCGAAATCCCCGATTCCTGGCAGGACGGGCGGCCCCCTGCCACCTGCCCGGCCCCACGGGGCTTCCGGGTTGGCCACGGCACGGGCGGTCGGGGGTCGGAGGCTGCAGCGCGAACCACTCTGCCACCGGCGGCCTCACCCGGGGCCGGCCGCCAGCAGGAGCCGGATCGTGGCATGCACGACGACCGCCCCGGCGGGGATGGCGACCAGCCACAGCACCCGGCGCAGCGACGCGCGGAAGTATTCCTGGGTCATCGACAGGCAGAGGTGGGCCGGCGACAGGAAGATGCCGGCGAGCCCGCTGGCGTAGGCGAACTGGAGCCACCCCACGGGGTCGCCTTCCCAGAACGGGATCAGGAAGGGGAAGACGGTGCCGACGAACCCCGGGGTGACGCCGGTCAAAAGCCCCATCAGGAAGGGCAGCACGAACGACAGCACCGCTACCGGCAGCCCCAGCGCTAGCAGATGGTCGGCCAGCAGCCGCAGCAGGCCGGTCGAGACCAGCACCTGCCCGAACAGGAAGACCGCCCAGACCAGCACCAGGATCGGCCCGTTGAACGAGTCGCGAACATACCGCAGGCTCTCGCGCCACCCGACCCGTTCGGCCAGGCTGTAGACGGCGATGACCCCGATCAACCCAGGCACGAGGGGAAGCTTCGCCAGGGCGACGCCGATGACCAGGAGGATCGGCCACAGCACGACCAGCCCAGGCCGGCCGGCCGCCCCGGCGGCCTCGCCGCCAGGCACGCTACGATTCGTTCCGGCCGGCGCGGAGGTCTGACCCGGCATGGGCCGGGGTGAGCGCCACCAGAATAACAGCCCGCCCGTGGCGAAGGCCGTCAAGGCCAGCGGCATCAGGTGCCCGGCCAGCGTCAACGGCGACAGACGGACCACCCCGGCGCACAGGATGATGCCCGGATAGAGCGGAAAGGCCAGCTCCCAGCAGTGGCGGAACCAGTAATTGGAAAAGACCTTGTCTTCGGGGCGAAGGTCGAGGCGGTTGCCGACCTCGTCGGTGATGGGGGCGGTGAACATGGCCCCGCCCGGCATCGGGATCAGCCCGACCAGGGCGGGCACTGCGGCCAGCACCAGGCGCGGGTCGCGCATGGTGCGCTGCAGCACTTCGGCCACCTCCTCCATGCGGTGGGTCGACTTGAGCAGGAAGGAGAAGTGGTAGATCAGCACAACGACCGCGAGAAGCTCGAGCAGATGGGGGTCGGTGGTGACGGTGGCGGCATCCTGCCACAGGCCGACCGCCCCGCGCCCCAGGCCCAGGGCCAGCCCGACCGCCGCCCCCAGGATGACCGTCCCCAGCGGCCATCCCCGCCGCACCAACAGCGGGATGAGCGCCAGCCAGAAGGCGAACAGCCCCAACGCCCAGGCGGTCGGCATCAGACCGTCCTCTGGAAGGTTCGGCAAGCCACGGCAGGATGGCCAGAGGCGGTGACCGTAGTTTCCCCGAAGCGTAATTGATAGCTTCGAGCTCCCGGGAAATGCTGGCCGTCTGGCCTTCCCGGGCGGGGTACGGGCAGACTTTCCAGGATCCGGATACGCCGGAAAGGCAGGACAACCCAGGCGAAGCGCCACCTGGGGCTTTCACCCCCCGGCGCCGCCGGGGTACCCCTTCCCCGTGTTGGCGGCGGGGTGAATGCGCCCTTGCGGTGCCCTGCCAGGTCACGATTTTGACAGATCAAACGTGCAGACATGCCCGGGCATTATACCCGCCCCTTCCGAAAACGCAATCCCTCAAAGGCAATCCCGATCGTGCTTCCCGAACCCTTCCGGAATTTTCCCCTGCGGGATTGGGGCAAGGTGTGGTATCATTGGTGTCATGCCAAAACTACCTCGGGAGGAATCATGTACAAAACCATTAGCTTGGTCCTGATCCTGACCGTTGTCGGCGGCCTGGCCGTCATGTCCACCGGGTGCGGTGGCGGCGGCGGCGGCGGCATCCTGGGCGCAGCTCTCGGCATCATCGCCATCGCGGCCATCGCCTCCTCGGGTGGTGCCGGCGCGGCGGCCTTTGCCGCCAACGTGCGCGAAGCCCCCCGCGCGGCTCTCGAAGCCACGACGAAGTACAAAGCCGTGATCCGGGTGAAGGGAGTGTTCGCAACCGAAACCTCCAACCTGCAGAGAAGCAGCGATGGCAAAGAATTGCACATCAATGCCGAGATCTCCGTCACTCCCGGGGACAATCAATATTCCATCGAGATTTTCCCGAAGGATGCCCCGACCACCGTGCTGCCCCTTTTCAAAATGTACAAGGTTGCAACCGTCAGCAACGGTGGCCGAACCGAAGAAGCCCCCAAGTTCAGCGCCGCCTCCACCGCCCTCGCTTTGGCCTATGATGAGTGGCCTTCCAAGAATTCTTTCTTCATCGACAAATTCACCCCTCCGGATGCAGCAAAGGTGACCGCCCTCGCCACCAAGATCCAGAACTATCTCGATGCCAATCTGGCCACCGTGAATCAGGATTCCACACTGCCTCCCGGCGTCAAGACGGATGCCCAGACCATCGCCAACGAGACTCCGGCCCCTACCCCCGCGTCTTCGATTTTCTCGGGAGTCGCGAAGATCGTCCGTGGTTCTCAGTGGATTCCGGGACAGACCGAACCTCAGCAAGTCAGCCAGATGCAGACCGTCCCAGATAAGATCGGAATCGCCTTCTTCCAGTTGCCCCAGCCAGATAACAGGCCCACCCTCGGCAACTTCTTCGGGCCGTTCAGCTCCTTCGGCAATGAAACCAAGGTCATCCGCTACCTGCCCGGTGTAACCTCGCTCGACGGCGTGACCCAGGCGGGAGACACCTACAACCACCACGCCTTCGGTGGCGATTCCCAGGCAACCGCATTGGCAGTGAATCAGGTATACGGGTTCCTGGTCGATGGGTATTACGGGGCACTCCAAATCCATGTCGTGAACGAATCAGAGGTTAGCATCCACTACAAGTACAACACCACCAATGGCGACAAGAACCTGAACCCCCCGGCCTTTGCTGCCAAGATCGCCTACTGACGTCTCCAAACCTTGATGTTCCATCTCCCCCGGCCGCAGCCGGGGGAGATGTGTTTTAGGTTCCTTCCCCTCCCGGTTTCAGGCAGGCAAGTCCCACCCTGCACATGTAACAGACCAACGCGATTTGTCCCATCTGGCACTGATCAGCGGAACATGCTATACTCGCGCCACCACCGTGCCTTCGATTCCACCTTTGGGAGTGTCCTCATGCGGTTTTCCCTGACTCGTTCCCCCGTCCGAACTTCGGAGGAGTGCCCGGCGTGGCGTGTCCGGGACCATGGCGCCCCCCCCGCCTCTCCCCACCTGGGAGTCGGGTTCGCCCTTCTGGGCAGCCTGCTGCTGCTGGGGTGCGCCGGGTCGAGCTCGGGGATCTCCGGCCGCGATGGCATGCTGTCGGTCAACGCCGAGGCCGTCGCCGGGCCGGTGGGCGGCGGCGCCGGGTTCGCCCTGGCCCTCCGCGGGGCCGAGGGGGAGGGCGCGGGTGGCCCCACCACCACCCAGCGGTACGAAGGTCGCCTGGTCATCAACGGCACCGTTTTGACCCGGGTTTCCACCCTCGCCATCAGCGCCCTCCAGGACCGCGTGACCTTCAGCGCCACCGTTCCCCTCATTCCCGGTCAAACCGAGTTCGCCCTCGAACTCCTGCCGGCCAGCCACACCGCCGCCACCAGCCCCCTTCTCAAAGGCTATTACCGCGTGAACGTCAACGACTCCGGCATCACCGTCGCCACCGTCACGCTCAATGCGGGCACCACCGCCAAGGCCTTGGCCTACGAAGCTTGGCGGCGGCGCCCTGGCCCGACCCTGCGCAACATCAGCCAGTTCACCGGCGACGTGTCGGCCCTGACCGGCCTGGTTCAGGCCTGGCTCAACACCCGGATGACGACGAACACCATCCCCGCCGCCGACTTCACCTGGGGGGAACCGGTGATCCAGGAGGCCTCCCGGGTCGCCGATCTCGCCCCCATGCCCGGCACCGGCGAGACCGGGGCCCTCGACCTGGCCGAAGGGTCTCTCGAACTGTTCTACGACCGACAGTGGCTGGTCACCTCGCCGCCCGATTCCGTCCCCTCCGTGCCCGGCAGCGTCGTCGGCATCACCTTCTTCAAGCTACCTCCCAACAACCTGCCGACCCTCGGTAACTGGTTCAGCTATCACCCTCAACCCCTGACCACCGCCAATCAGACCCCCGTTATCGCCTACCTGCCTGAAGCAACCTCTCTCGCTGACGTGGCCTCGGCCCCCACCACCTTCCATCGCCAGGCCCTCGATCGCTACCCCTTCCCTCCTGCTCTTTCTGTAGGCCAGGTCTACGCCTTCCATGTCGGCGACACCTACGGCGCCCTCCAGATCACCCAGATCGCCCCGACCACCAGCATCACCTTCCGCTACAAGTACAACCGCCGCCCCGGCGATCCCACCCTCCGATGACCCCATTCCCGTTCCGTCAACCTCGTTTTTTTCACAAATTATGTGTCCCTCGTTCTTCACCGCTCGGGATGTGGGTTTTCCCATCGACTTCCTGGCCGCGCTTCGCAGTCGGCGATCGGGAAAGCTGTTGAAAACGCCATTATTGATGCGGCTTTTGGCAGGGACACATTCATTTCACGAAAAATCAGGTTTGTGGAACGGGTGCTGCCTGTTCGCCTTCCTGGTCATCCAGGCCGCGGTGGCTGCCGGTCAGGCGGCGCCGGGGGAATGGCCGCTCGTCACGCCCTCCCCGCGGCTGGAATGGCCGGTGCGGGGGCCGTTCCTGATCGGGGCCCAGTTCCATGATTTCCAGAACTATTCGAATGTGCCCTACCTGCATGGAGGCATCGATCTGCGTGCTCCCGTCGGCTCGGTCATCTGTACCCCCGTCGCCGGGCCCGTGACCGTGTCGTCGTATCAGATCGACGCGGGACGCTCACCGCTTCGCTTTCAGTACCGGCGCTGGCCGTTCGGATCGCGCAGCGGTGGCGATACCCGCTACGTCGAGGTCGCCGTGACCGACGCTTGGGGACAGACCTGGATGTTCCGCCATCTCGATGCCGTCTCGATCCCCGGGGAGGTGCTCCGACGCAGCCGCACCAGCGAGCCCCTGGCCACTGGCACGCCGCTCGGCACCATCGTCGCCTGGCACCAGCCCGTCCTGCCCGAAACGGCCACCTACCATCACTGCCACCTCGAAGTGGTGGCCCCCGATGGCACCTACCTGAATCCGGCCCTGATGATGGCCCCGCTCCTCGACGACATCCCCCCGCAGGTACACGGCTTGTGGCTCGTCCGCAACGAGGAGGAGCGGGTTTTCCCGGCCGGCCCCGACGGCTGGCCCGTGGTCGACGGAGACATCGATCTGGTCGCCGCGATCACCGACGAAATGCCCGGCAGCCGGTATCGGCATTCCCCGTTCCGGGTGCGGACGCGGCTGCTGGCCCTCACCGCCAGCGAACCTGGGGAACTCCTGCCGTGGCTCGAGGTCCTGCGCTTCGACCGCCTGCCCGTGACCGGCGACCGCACCCAGCTCGCCACCGTCATCTACAAAGAGCGGGTGCGGGTTGGTGAACAGGTGATCACCTCGAACGGCGAGATGGGGCCGCGCTTCTTCCTACTCACCCTGACCAACGGCGACCGGCGACGCGGCTACGCCGCCCGCAACGCCCTTCCCACGCGCGCCCTGCGCGACGGCCGCTACCGGTACGAGGTCGAAGCCACCGACCTCGCCGGCAACCTGGCTTCCGCCACCCTCGAGTTCGAGGTCCGGAACCGGTAATCCCGTTCCACACACCTCATTTCTCTTCACAAAGTCTCTGACCCGGATTTTCTTGCTGATCCAGGGCGGATTTCCTTGGCCCCATCAGCGAGCACCTGCCGGACCCCAACGACCGGCGCCACCTCTCGGGATGAGCCACGGACGCGCGATTTCGGCAGGGGCACATTGATTTCACAAAGAATGAGGTTTGTGGAGCGGAGTTCAGCCGGGGCGGAGGTCGAGGACCTGGTAGGGGGTGCCGCCCAGGCCGAGTTCGTCGCCGGCCTTGATGGGGACGGGCTTGTCGATGCGTTCGCCGTTCAGGGTGGTGAGGTTGCTGGTCGAGATGGGAATCACCACGAAACCGTCTCCGTCGGCACGGATCGTGGCGTGATGGCGGCTGACCTCGGCGGCGCTGAGGCAGATGACGTTGTCTTTTTTGCGGCCGATCGTGATCTCGCGGGCCGTACCGGCGAACTCCCGGCCCCGGTCATCCTGCAGACGGAGAAGGATGGTCCCGGGGGGGGACGAGGGTGCCCCCGCGCCGAAGGGCTCAGGGCCGGTGCCATCCCCCCCTGGGGGGGTACCCGGGAATGGCGGGCCGCCACGGGTCGTATTTTTCGAGGCAGGGCCGGGAACCGGTGCTTCGGGCACGGTCGCGACCGGACGCTTGGCGGAAGGCCGCTGCACCGTCGCCCGAGAAGGAGGCGGAGAGGCAGGTTGGTCAACCGCGGTGGAGGGCGACTTCAGGGCAGGTTGGTCGACCAAGGTGGGAGTTGGCCCGTGGGCGGGCTGATCGACCAGGGTCGGCGTGGGCCCAAGGGCGAGTTGATCGACACCGGTCGGCATCGGGGTCGAGCCGATGACGGGCTGATCGACCAGGGTCGGGGTTGCCCCGAGAATTGGCTGATCGACCAGGGTCGGCGTGGGCCCAAGAGCGGGTTGATCGACACCGGTCGGCGTCGGGGTCGAGCCAAGCGCAGGTTGGTCGATCTCCGTCGTTGAAGAACTTGCGGCAGACGGCGATGGCGGAGGTATGGGGGGAGCGGCGGCTTCTTGTTCTTTTACTTTCCCTGCCGTAGCTGGGGTTTTCGGCTGGGACCCGGGGAAGAATTCCTGGCGCATCTTCTCGAGCGCTTCGTAGTTCATGAACAGGGAGCGGGTCGACATCAGGGCGGGATGCTTCTTCTGCACCTGCCATATTTTCCATCCCAGTACCAGCAGCACGAGCCCGATGCCCAAGAAAACCAGGGAATACCCCCCTTGGCTCTGGCGGCCCACGAAGGTCACGCCGCCCTCGTGCCGCTCAGTGCCTATGGACAACGTGAAGGTCGCAGCAGGAGCACCGGGCAGAGCCAGGAATTTCAGGCCGAACGTGCCAGGCCGGCCGCCCTCGGGATGGATCTCGACCGCATCGTCCGGCACATATTGCACTTCCGGGGTCGAGACGACCGGCCCGACGAACTGCACCGCCCTGGGGGGAAAATTGACCCGTGCCGCGGCGGGCAAGGCCGGAGGCAGATTCACCTCGATCACGACGAGGGCTTCGACTTCGGAGGTGGGAGGCACCATCAGGCCGACCGCCCAGGCCAGGCCTCCCCCAACCAGCCACAAGCCACAGACCACGACAAGAACCTGGGCCCAACGCCCGGCCCGCCCTTCCCTGCTCATCAAGGGCATGCCCCGACCTCTCATCCGCAATGTCATGCCGTACTATACACCGACCCGCGCGCCGCCGTCATCCGGGAGGGTTTCCCCGCAGCAATTCTCGCTCAGCCTTTTGGTGCTGGTTGCAGGGGGTGGGTTCGTGTGACTCCCTCTCTCCGGCCGGTCGCCCGCGACTCCGACCATTCTTCATCTGCTCGCTACGGTGGATGGCACCGGGTTCGCTCGAGAGGCCTGGGCGACCCCGCGGCTCCTGCCGCCGCACCTGGTT
>CALLCO010000208.1 GCA_937998695.1 Candidatus Ozemibacteraceae bacterium | reverse complement strand
GAGGATCACACCGCCCCTCTGGCGGTCACGGACGTTTGGTTCGGCGTGGGCAGCCGGCAGGAGAGCGAGGCCCAGAGCGGCATGGCCCATTTCCTGGAGCATGTTCTGTTCAAGGGAACGGCTACCCGTGGCCCCGGCCGGATCGCCGCCGAGATCGAGGCGTTCGGCGGCCGCACCAACGCCGGATCTTCGGGAACCCAACCGTGAAGGTCGCCCGGCCGTGTCAGGTCGGAGGGGCCCTGCCTCCCCAAAGGCATCTCGATTCTGTGAGGGTCGGACGGGGTTGAATTTTCTCCTGGCCCATGGTAGGATAATGACACGGGCACTTGGCTCAGTGGAAGAGCATCGCCTTCACACGGCGGGGGTCACAGGTTCAAATCCTGTAGTGCCCATTTTCTTTTTCTGTCCGAATTCAGGCGTCAAGGTGAGCCATGGCGGAATCCACGGAAACTGCAGTCCGGTTCTATTTCGATTTCTACTGCCCCTACAGCTACCTCGGCTGGGAGATCCTCCACCGGGAATACCAGGCCCAGGAGTTTCCGCTTGAGGTCGTGGCCATTGGGCCCAATCCCCCGAACAATTCCGATCTTCTCGGCCGGAACCTGTGGGGTGAGATGCGATGGCAGGCGTTGGCCGAGAAGGGCAAGACCCTCGGCCTGACCATCCGCCCGGTGGAAGGCAGTGCTTTTTCTCTGGCCCCTCATCAGGCCCTTCCTTTCTACCAGGGCATCGGCCGGCAAGCATTCATGGCCGGGGTCTTCAAAGGGATCTTCGAGCTGGGGCTCGATTTCGGCCATCCCCAGACCTTGTTGAACCACCTGCAATCCGAGGGCATCGACACCCTGCCGCTGACCAAGGCCCTTGGGAACCCCGAGACGATGGCCCAGGCCAAGGAACGTTTCCTCCTCTGGAACTCCCAACGGATCCGGATGATCCCCTTGCTGGAATGTGGCCAGGACCGTCTGGCCGGGGTCTTCGACCGGCGGGGCGTGCAGAACTTCCTGAACCTGCATGTCCGCTGAACCGACAGGGTACACCTACCCCTACCCCCGCCCGACGGTCACGGTCGACGCCGCGATCCTCCGCCCGGGAAAGGGGGGAATCGAGATCCTGTTGATCCAACGCCGTCACGATCCCTTCGCCGGGCGGTTCGCCCTGCCAGGCGGGTTCCTCGACATGGACGAGGAACCGGTGTCGGGGGCGGCCCGCGAGCTCCAGGAAGAAACGGGGATCACCGGCTTGGAATTGGCCCCCCTGATGGCGGCGGGCAAAGTGGGCCGCGACCCGCGCGCCCGTTGCATCACCATGGTCTTCGGCGCCCTGGTCCGGGGCGACGACCAGCAACCGCGGGGGGGCGATGACGCGAGCCACGCCGCGTGGTACCCGCTCGCTGCCCCTCCTCCTCTGGCCTTCGACCACGGTGACCTGGTGCAGGAGATTGCCGCCCACCTGCACTGGCAGGCCGCGACGGCCGTGGTGGGGCGTCGCTTGTGGCCGGACGGGTTCGCCCCGGCCGACCTGGTTGCCCTGCACCACCTGATCCTCGGGCAAACGGAAGCCGATCCCATCGAACGTGGCTTGCGCCTGGGCCTTCTCGACCCTGCCCCCCCCGGGAACCGGTACCGGTTCCGCTTCCGGCCCACCCCATTCCCCGACTGGCAGCCCCTGGCCTGGTAGGGGGCCATCGAGGATGACCGCCTCCTTCCTGCTGATTCCGGCGGTGCAGGGAATGCGTCGCACCCTGCGGAAGCGCCATCCCAAGGTCTTGCTGGCCCTGATCGTGGGCGGGCTGATCGTCGCCCTGACCCTCTACTACGGACTGTTCCGGTTCCTTGCCCACGTCGCCAAGGCCCCGATGCTGGGCCCGATCGTGGGCCCTATGATCGGCAACCTGCTGGTGGCACGCTTCCTGGAGATGATCTTCCTGGCCTTGTTCTTCATGGTGGTGTTTTCCAGCATCATCGCGGCCTTTTCCTCCTTCTACCTGGATGACGAGATCCGTCTCCTGATCGCCTCCCCCATCGGGATCACGCACATCTTCTGGTCGCGGTTCATCCTGATGCTGGCCGAAAGCTCCTGGATGGTGATGGCCTTTTTCACCCCCATCTTCTTCGCGTTCGCCAGCGCCCTTCGCTCACCCTGGTGGGGCTATCTGGTCTTCCTGTGCTACCTCGGGGTGTATCTTCTGCTGCCCAACATCCTGGGGGGGGTGCTAGCCCTGACGCTGTCAAGCTTTTTCCCCATCCGGCAGATGCGGAAGGTGTTCCAGTTTCTGTCGGCACTGGTTCTGGCGATGATGATCATCTTCTTCCGGTTCCTGGAGCCAGAAAAGCTGCTCAATCCGCGCTATTTCACCTCGATCTCGAGTTACATCCTGAACCTGCGAGCCCCCACCATGGAATATTTCCCCTCGGCCTGGGTCCAGCAGGCATCCCTGACCTTGTTCGAGGGGAATCTAGCGGGCAGCCTGATGACGGCCTGGCCCCTGGCGGCCACGCTGCTGGCCGGTCTGCTGGTGCTCCACTACGGGGCGAAGCGGTTCTACCTGCCGAGCTGGCAGGCCTCGCTGGAAGCAGTGGAAAACCAGGTCCTCAGCCTGGAATGGATCCGTCGGGTCCTGATCCTGCCTTTTCGGGGACTGCGTCGCGAACACCGCGTGGTGGCCGAGAAGGAAGTCACCATCTTTCTGCGCGACCCGGCCATCTTCAGCCAGATCTTCATGATGGCGGCCATCGTCTTCGTCTACGGATACAACCTTGCCATCCTGCCCCTGAAAGACCTTCCTTCACTCTATTCTGGTGAAATCAACGATTCGATGGTGTATTTCAACGGGCCGTTCATCGGGTTCATCCTGGCCGCGATCTCGATGCGGTTCGTCTTCCCCTCGATCAGCCTGGAGGGGCGCGCGTTCTGGGCGGTTAAAGCCTCGCCTCTGCAACCGTCCCGTCTGATGTGGGTGAAATTCTTCTTCTATCTGGGACCAATCTGGGGGTTGGGTCTGACTCTCTGCTATATTTCGAATATGTTGTTCAAGGTCACCAATCCCCTGCTCCACTGGCTCAGCTATGTCAACGTCTCCCTGATGGCCATCGTCATCACCGCCCTGGCGATCGGCCTGGGGGCATTGTATGCCCGGTTCGACGCCGACAACCCTCTCAAAGTCGCCGGATCCTTTGGGGGATTCGTTTTCATGATCCTGAGTGCAGTCTACGTGGTCAACCTGCTGATTTTGCAAGCATATCCGTTGTTCCGGCTGTATTTCATCCGGTTCTACCCTCTCACGCAGCCGGCCGCCAAAGTGTACATCGGCCTCTCGTTTTTGTTGCTGATCGTCTGTACGATAGCATGGGTCTATATTCCATTGCGGCAGGGGAAGGAAGCCATCGAACGGTATGAACCCGACTGAACCTGTCATGGTCCTGAAGGACATCCGTAAACGGTATGGCACCTTCGAAGCCCTCAAAGGAATCGACCTGGCCATTCCGGCGGGAGAACTCTTCGGTTTCCTGGGTCCCAACGGGGCCGGCAAGACAACCCTGATCCGGATCCTGACCGGCATCATCAAACCCACCGCCGGGCAGGTGACCATCTGCGGGGCCGACCTGCTGACCCAGCCAGAGGCCGCCAAATCGCGGATCGGCTATGTCCCCGACCGCCCCTACCTCTACGAGAAACTGACTCCCCTCGAATATTTCGATTTCGTGGCCGGCCTGTATGCGCTGCCGGTCGAGCAAGCACGGCAACGCGGCGAGGAGATGCTGCGCCGGTTCGCCCTCTGGGAATGGCGTGAGGAGCTGATCGAGAGTTTTTCGCACGGCATGAAACAGAAGGTGGCGATGTCCGCTTCGTTGCTCCACGACCCCGACATCCTGGTCGTCGACGAACCCACCGTGGGCCTCGATCCCCGCAGTGTCAAGGTCGTTCGCGACTTCTTCAAGGACTTGGTGCACCGCGGCAAGACCATTTTCCTGACGACCCACACTTTGTCCGTCGCCGAAGATCTATGCGATCGAATCGGCATCATCCATCACGGGACCATGGTCGCCCTGGGAACCATGGCTACCCTGCAACAGCAGGCCCGATCACCCGGATCGGACCTTGAGTCCATCTTCCTGAAGATCACCGAGGAGGAGGAGGAACTCCCACCCGCCACGGCGACCAGTCCGGCCGCATGACGGGGGCGTCCTCCCCCCGGCGGCACCCACGCCTGGCTGCCCCGGGGCACTGACCCGCGAGGACGCATGTATTGTTTCGAGAGTTTCCGGTGTGAGAGGCACGACTGCCCGGTCCGCCGCTCCCGGATTCGTCGGTGTTGGACCTGGTTCGAGGAGCAGGGCGGGGAGCCGACCCCCGAACAATGCCCCTACGCCCCCTGTTCCCGCTGCCACTACCGCCTCGGATGGGAGATCGGGCTGATCGGGGACAGCCTGTTCGAGGACGAACCCGAACCGCCGAGCGATTCCTTCCTGCCCCTTCCCGCCCCCCCCCTTCCCGTGCCCGACCTGTCAGGGTTGCCGGCCTTTCAAACCGCCCCCACGCCTGCTGCCCCGACCGCCCCCCATCTCCCTCCGACGGCG
>CALLCO010000207.1 GCA_937998695.1 Candidatus Ozemibacteraceae bacterium | reverse complement strand
GGCCGGCCACCCGCAAGCGCCCCCGACATCATCGCCGACCGGGTCAACGCCCAACCCCAGGACCTGCCCACCATCCTCAAGGGCATCAAATGGGAAAGCGAACCCCCGCCCGGCGCCCTCGGCCCCATCGAGCAGGACGGCAAGTGGCTGGTCTACCAGATCCATGAAGTGGTGCCGCCCCGGCGGGTGCCCCCCGACCTGGCCCGCCAGCAGGCCCGCCTGCGGCTGCTCGAGCAGAAGCAGAGCGGGAAACTGTCGGAAGCCCTCGCCGAACTGGCTCGCCGCGAGGAACTGAAGATCCTCGACGACGTGCTGACCCGGGCCTTCTTCCCCTCGACGCCTGCTTCGGCCCCTGTGCCGTTTGCCCTGCCCCCGACGGGTCGGCCTGGTCGGCCGCCCGCCCCACCCAGTCCGGGAAATTGAACCTTTCATCCTGTTCGACCATGACGATGTGGCCTGCCTCCTCCGGGATTTCGCCTGGGACTACTCCCGCCGGGGCATTGACCTTCGCCTGTGGTGGGGCGGGTGGTCGCGCCACGGCGAAAATGGCGGTCATGGTCTTGGAAGTGGTGTGGCTGATCCTGGTGGGTTCAACGGCTGCGGCCGTCGGCACCTCCGGATCCGACTCGCCGGTCGTCCGTGCTGAGGCTGCCGCCCCGGCTGCGCCAATCGGCAAGCCGCATCCACGTCCGGGAGCCGGGCAGCCTCAGAGCGGTGGGCGCCTGGAAATGCCGGCTGGCCAGACTCCGCCGCCCGCGGCAGGTTCCACCTCCGCGAGTCAGGGCAGCGACCCTCCTGGGGCCGCCACGGCGGGGGCCGCCCTTCCCCCCCTGCCGCCGGGCGAAGAGATCTACGACCTGCGGCCGTTGCAGCCGGTGCCGTTCCCCTGGTTGGCCACCATCGCCCGGTGGGCGGTCGCCCTCGCCCTGGCCTGGCTCGGTTGGCGGTCGCTGCGCTGGTGGCTGGCCCCGGTGGCCCGGGCCCCCCGGCCCCCCCGGCCGGTCGATCACCTGCAGGAAGCCCTGCGCGCCCTCGACCGGCTGCGGGCTTCCCCGGTCTGGGACCCTTCGCGGGTCAAGGATGTCTGCGAACGGGTCGCCTTGATCCTGAAGGTCTTCCTGAAGGGGCGGTTCGGGCTGGGTCTGGGTGGGGCGGCCACCTCCGACGAGTTGCTCGACGACCTCCGCCGCCAGCGGGTTCCCGTCTCGCTGGTCACGCGGTCGGCTGAATTGCTGGGCGTCTGTGACGAGGTGCGCTACGCCCGCGGCTCCCTCGGCGACCGCCCTCTCGACCACCTCTATACGCAGGTTCGCGAACTGCTGCTGCGGGGGGACTGGCGGCCATGAGCATGCGCTGGTACGACCCCGAGTTCCTGCTGCTGTTCTCGCTGATCCCCCTCATCCTGGCCTACAAATCGATCGTCCTGGGGGGGCTGAAACGGGGTGGCATCCGGTATCCCCTGGCCAAGCGGGCGATCGAGTCGGGAACGTCCTGGCGGGCCCGCCTCGCCTTCCTGCCCGACCTGCTGCGCGCCCTCGTCCTCTGCCTGGCAGTGCTGGCGCTGATGCGACCCCAGTGGGGGATCCAGCGCGAGGAGGTCAACCGTCAGGGCATCGACATCATGATCGTGCTCGATGTCTCGGGCAGCATGGCCGCCGAAGATTTCAAGCCCAACCGCCTGGCCGCCGCCAAGGCCATCACCGAGCGGTTCATCACCGGACTGCGCGACCACCGGGTCGGTCTCGTCGTCTTCGCCGGCCTGTCGATGACCCAGTGCCCGCTGACCATGGATTATGGTGTGGTCACCGAGCTGCTGCGACGCGCCGACATGCGGATGATCAAGGCCGACGGCACCGCCATCGGGGACGGCCTGATCAACGCCGTCTACAAGTTCAAGAAGCCGCGCGGGGAAAAGCGTGACCAGATCGTCATCCTGCTCACCGACGGCGAGAACAACGCCGGGGTCGTCGATCCCCTCGAGGCGGCCAAGATCGCCGCCGACCGCGGCATCCGCGTCTACACGATCGGGGTCGGCAGTCTCGAGGGCGCCCCCATCCCGCTGGATACCCCGCGCGGCCGGCAGTTCGCCCGCAATCCCGACGGCAGCCTGTACATTCCCAAGATCGACGAACAACTGCTGAAGGACATGGCCTACGTCACCAAGGCCCAGTACTTCCGGGCCACGGACAACCAAGCCCTGGAGAAGATCTACGAAACGATCGCCGGCCTCGAGAAAGGAAAAATCGACGTCAGCCGGACCGTCCAGTATGCCGAACGGTTCGCCTGGTTCCTGTGGCCGGCCTTTGCCCTATTCGCGGTTGAACTCTGGCTGCGCGGCCGCATCTTCGCGAGGGTGTTCTGATGTTCAAGGAACCGTGGGTTCTGGGGTTGCTGGCCTTCACCCTGGGGTGGGCCTTCTTGCTGGTGTGGGTCATGGTCAATGACTTGCGCCGCCGGCGGGCGGCCTTCGCGGTGGCGCCGATGATGGCACGCATCGCGGGCCACCAGCCCACCCGCCGGCCGGTTGCCAAGTGGGCGTTGATGCTGCTTGCCCTGGTCTGCTTCGGCCTGGCCCTGGCCCGGCCGCAGGGCGGGTTCGTCGAGGAGGCGGTGCTCGGCCAGGCCCTCGACCTCGTGGTCGCCCTCGACGTCTCGCAGTCGATGCTGGCCCCCGACGTCAGCAACAATACCCGCCTCGCCGTGGCCAAAGCTCTGGTGGCCCATTTGGTGAACTATCTCAAGCAGGACCGCCTTGCCCTTGTTGTCTTCGCCGGCGATACCATGGTGCAAAGCCCGTTGTCGCTCGACAAGAACGCCTTCCTGACCTTCCTCGAACGCACCGATCCGTCGCTGCTCACCAAGCAGGGCACCAATCTGGGTGGGGCCATCGAGACCAGCCTCGACCGGTTCGATTACACCGCTTCGCAATCCCGCGTCATCCTGCTCATCTCGGACGGCGAAGACCAGGACAAGGAGCGGCTCGAACGGGCTCTCGCCGAGGCCAAACGCAAGCGCGTGCCCATCCATACCGTCGGCATCGGCAGCAAGGAAGGGTCGTATCTGCCGGTGGGACGCGACGTGTGGGGGCGCGTCATCTACAAGACCTGGCAGGGGGAACGGGTTCGCACCAAACTCGACGACCGTGTGCTGAAGCGCATCGCCCAGGAAACCGGGGGCCGGTTTGCGCGCGCCTCCGACATCGCGACCGCCCGCGAGGTCGCCGCCGGCCTCGAGGACCTCCCGCGAGCCACCATCGCAGGGGGCCGCCAGGTAGCCCCGCGGGAACTGTTTTCCCTGCCGCTGCTGGCGGGTTTCCTGATCCTGCTGCTGGAATGGATGATCTCGGAACGCATCCCTTACGAACGGGAGAAAGACCATTGGCTGAAGCGCATCTGAGACAACCGACGACCCCTCCCGTCCAGGGAACGCGGGGGCAGCATCACGGCGTGGCCCGGCTCGAGGAGGGTGCGCCTGTGCGGCTCGGACGGCCGGTGATGCGGCGGCCCACCCGGGGGGATTGGCGCGGTCGCGTGATCGCCGTTCTGTGGCTGGCCTTCCTGCTGTGGATCGAGGCCTGGCCCGTGGGCGCGGCGCATCCCTCCGAGGAGGTTGCCTTGGCCCGGGCCGGCCTGGGGAAGGGCGATCTCGAGGCCGCCGAGGCCGCTCTGCATCGGGCCCGGTTCGCCGACCCCGATGACCCGCGGCTGGTCTACAACCTCGGGGTGGTCCAGTATCGCAAGCGGAATTACCTCGATGCCGCCCGATCCTTCGGTGAGGCCGCCCAGACCACGACCGACCCCACCGCCCGCGCCGACGCCCTTCACAACCTTGGCAACGCCGCCTACCGCGCCGCCCGCTTCCAGGAGGCGGTGGGTGCCTACCAGGCCTCCCTGGAGATCCGCGAGGATGCGCTGACCCGGTTCAACCTCGAACAGGCCAAAAAGCGGCTCCAGGAGGAAATGGAACGCCGCGCCCAGCCACCGCAAGACCAGAGTCAGCAGGGGCCTGGCCAATCCGGCCGGTCGGGCCAGGACCAGCCACAGCCGGGGCAGGCCGGGCAGCAGCAGGGGGGCGACGGGGCATCCCAGGGTGGGAACGACCGCCAGCAGGGGGGCCAGCCCGACCCGCAGTCGGGCACCCATTCGGCGGATGGGCGCTCCGGCCAGCCCGGCCAGCCCGGGCAGGACGGCAAGGACGGCAAGGACGGCAGGGACGGCAGGGACGGCAAGGACGGCCAAACCGGGCAAGACCAGGCGTCCCGTCCCGGAGGCGACGAGCAGAAACCCGGTGACCAGGCCCAGGCCCCTCGTACCCAGACGGGGTCGGGCACCCCCGACGCCGGCCTGGCTTCGGATACTGCCGAAGCCGGCGACGAGGGAAACGGGAAACGCGAGGATCTCGCGATGGCCGAGCCCGGCAAGGAGAAGCCACCCCCCGCCGATATCTCGCAACGGGCCCGGGCCATGAAGAACATCAAGTTGAACGCCTTCGCCGTCGAGAAACTCCTCCGCGACCTGGAAGAACGGGAGAAGGAAGTGCAGCGCCGCTACCGCCGCGACCCGCAGCGTGACGACTCCTTCGACGAGGAGTTCGACCCCTTCTTCATGACTCCCGACCAGGTGCGCGATTTCATCGACCGCCGCTCCGGGCGCCGAGCTCAGCCCAAGTCCGACACTCCCGACTGGTGAGGGCATTTTCTTCTCGAGAAGGGCCAAGGGCCCTTCTGGCCAGCCCAGGGTGGCCATTCCCGCGGAAAACCTTTCTGGAGGGCTTTTCGAAAAGACGGTTTTGGGGTACCATCCGACAACAGGAATCCTGGAGGTGACCCGCATGGCCAACGCCCCGGTGAACAATCCCATTTTGGCTCTATCGAACGAGCATCGGTTCATCCTCGAACAGATGGCCGGCATCGAAGCCGTGCTCAGGGAACCTGATCCCGGCGCCATGGCCGCCCATCTCACCTCGATCGAGTCGGCGTTCATGCCCTTCCTGATCCGGCATTTCCGCTTCGAAGAGGAATTGCTGTTCCCGGCTGCCCTCGAAGCCTTGCCGGTCGGTCCCACCATCAAGGTGGTTCTTCAATTAACGCGGGAACACGGTGATCTCGAGCGCTGGGCCCGCGATCTCTTCGCCTGGGCCCGGGCGACCGAGGCCACCGATGCCCAGGCCGAAACGGCCCGACGGCAGGAGATCAAGGCGTTCTCCGATCTCATCCGGAGCCATTCCCATCGCGAGGTCACCGAGCTGTTTCCGAAGATCAGCAGCAACCCCCGTTGTTGCCAAATGATCGAAACCGCCCTGGCCCGCGGGGGCGGCAGCCTCTGAGCAGAGCCCTGGCCCGGCCTCCGGCCCGGCACGGTGGTTGGCGGTCACGGGGGCCCTGACCCCGCGTCCGGAGAGGACCCGGCGCTGGCCTTGATCGGGCGGGCCCAATGACCGCCCTGACCCCGCGTTCGGGGAGGACCCTCTCCCGGCCTCGCCGGTGGCCGCGAGCCGACGCCCACCCGGGAGGGCGGAGCGGGCGGGATTCAGCGCCCACCCTGCTGGACCCGGAAGAAGTGACGCCCGTTCGGAAGTTTGACCCAGACCCGTTGGTCCTGGGGGCCACGGTCCCGGACCAGAACGGTGGCCTCCGGCGCCCTCAGGCGGCGGGCCTCCTCGGGAAAGGCCCGAGCGAAGAAGGCGAGGATCGGCTCCGGGTCGGGGGCTGGCTGGAAATCCGCCCCTTCGCGGATCTGGACCGGCTCGTCCGCCCGGAAAGCGATGTAGGCGTCGAGGGCCAGAAAGGCCATTCCCGAACCGCGCAGGTCACGGACCGCCGAGGCGGGCGTGGCGAAAAACCGGCGGAAGGTCTCGCTGGCCGGCCAGTCAAAGGCCGTTCCCATCTCGTGGGACATGCTGGCCAGGGCGGGGGTCAAATCCTCGACGATCTCGTCCGGCCCTGGTTGATAGCCAAACGATCCGGAGGCGGGGGCCGGCTCGGCTCGCACCTCCGTCAGCCGGAACTCCCGTTCGACGGTGGAGCCGATCCAGTCGAACTCTTGAATTCTCCGGGGCAGGCCGTCCCCCTGGCCGATCCAGTGGACCGATTTCCGCTGGGTGGGGGTTTCCCGGGCCACGAACCGCCAGGTCGCGGTGCCGTCCACCGTCTCTTCGCCGTCCAGACGGAGACTGGCGGTGGCCAGGCCGGCCAGCGGCTCCAGGACGAAGGCGGGAATCCGCAACGTGGGGGGCAGGATTTCGGCGGGGGGGGCCTCTGGGGCGGGTTGGCCCGGCCGGTCGGGGGACGCCATCCCGAGTTGCAGAGCCCGGCTGGCCGCGGCCGCGGTCGCCTCCCGTACCCTGGCCAGAAGAGCGCGGCGCCGGGCCAGGTTCTGGGCGATGACCCGGCGGGTCGGCGGTGCAGCGGTGGCCGGGGTGGGTTCCCTTCCCGTGCCATCTGTCGGTGAGGGAGGGACCGTCGGAGCGGGTTCCAGGCACTCCCAGGTGGTCACCCCATCGGTCAGGAAGAACAATCCCGGCATCTCGCCCCGGTCGGTGTCCCGTTGGGAAAACCGCAATTCGAGACGGTCGGGGCGGGCCACCCGCAGCGTGCCGGTCGCCTCGGCGACGTACGGGCGCCCTCCCACCCGCATTCCCGGCGGAGCCGATCGGGCCTGGTACAGACAAGAAAAACTGGGCGTTCGTTCCCAGGCTTCTCGCAGTCGGGAGATCGTGGTGGCCAGAACGGCCTGCCCATCGGGCTCGGCGACCAGGTCAGGGAAGGGGACGACCGTGGTGGTCTCCTGGGGTTTCCCATCCCGACCGTGCACGGTTTCCTGGATGGTGGCCCCAGGGCGAAGGTCGGGGCGGAACAGGTCGTCGGCCAGGTCCTGGTTGATCCGGGG
>CALLCO010000206.1 GCA_937998695.1 Candidatus Ozemibacteraceae bacterium | reverse complement strand
CCGACGCCGGCACCGATACGGGAACTGGCAGCAGCTCCGGGACTGGCACGAGCTCAGGGACCGACGCCGGCTCCGATACGGGAACGGGCAGCAGCTCTGGAACTGGAACTGGGACTGGTGCTGGCACTGACTCTGGCACGGGCACCGGCACCGATACCGGGACTGGCACTGACTCTGGCACTGACACCGGCACCGGTTCCGGGTCCGATACCGGTACTGACACGGGGACAGGCAGCGACTCCGGGTCTGACCCCGGAACAGTCACCGGCTCTGGACCCGACACCGGAACAGGATCTGGCGCAGGAGCCGACCCCGGACAACGCCAAGACCTTCCCGCGGTCGAGGCGCCGACGGAGGAACCTCCTGCTCACACACCCTCTCCCCCCCCGCCGGCTGCCGATCCCCCTCCTTCCTCTTCAGACCCTCCTCCACCCGGTGGTGAGGATAGTTGAGGTGATTGAACAGGTGCTCCACATGATGAAAAAGCGGCGAACGAGGCGCCTTCCGGGCCGTGCGCTCGGGATGACTCTGCTCGAGATCCTGATCGCCATGTCGATTCTGGTGGCGTCCGCGCTCGTCCTCATCACCACCTTCCGTCATGGTGGCATGTCCGGCGAGGCCTTCAGCGCCGAGCATTTCACGGCGATGTTTTTGGCCCAGAAGGTCATCGAGGACATCAACGACCGGGTGGCGGTCAACCCCCACTATTTCACGGCCCTCATGCATTCCGCCCAGGGGAAGCCTCTCTCGGTGGTCGATGGGAAGAGCCCCTACTTCCGCCTCCTTGAAAACACCCAGGGGTTCGGCACCCTGCGGAGCGGGGAGGACGATCCCATCGTCAAGGCCTCCGGGCAGCTCTACGAGCAGTTGAAAAACTACACCTGCCAGGTCGATGCGACCTTCGTCAAAGATCCGGCCTCCCCATGGAAGCCCCTTCCCAACCTGCTTCAGGTCACGGTCACCATCGCCTGGAAGAACAAGGAAGGGCGTCTCCAGTCCTATCGCCTGGGTCAGATGATCCACGGGATCGACACCGACGCCCTCAAGTCGATCCAACCCGACCTGGTTGCCGACTTTTCCGATGAGATTGCCATCAAGGCGCTCTACCAGTTCCTCGACCCCACCAAGCGGCCGACTTCCTATGACTGGGCCGGCTTTCTCGCCGAGAACCAGGGCGGCGACCAGGAGACGCTGCGCCCGCTGGGAGCGATCTTGGCGGGGTTGCTGATGTGCGAGACCACTTGCCGGGAGTATGACGGCGTCATCCGGAAAGCCAAGGACATGCTTAAACAGCTCGGAAAAAAGGGTAAGCCTTCCGTCGTCGCCAAGTGGCGGGAGCACCTGGCCCGTCTGCGCGAACAGAAGGCGGCTTCCCTATTCTACATCTTCGCCCGCCTGGCCAACGATATCAAGCGGTTGTCCCAGTTCAGGGCCCCGCTCGGGGAGGCCCGCCTCGGGAAAAAGATGTACGCCGTCCGGTTGAAGCTGACGGGGGTGCCGGTGCTGCTGCTCAACCACCTGGTGAAGATCTCGCTCGGCTTCGCCACGGCCGAGGCCAGCTACCGGGAGATCCTGGTCCCGCCCCATGCAGGGGTCACCCCCAACCGCCGCATCGCCATGACCCACCACTGGCTGGACCTTCGCAAGATGGGTCTCCTGATGGCCGACCAATGGAACCTCGAGCCGGCCAAGCGCTTGGCCGAGCACCAGAAGTTGCTCCAAGACCTGATTGCTGCCTACGAAGGCCGGCAGCCCGGGTTTGTCGAGTATCTCCGCCGCGAGCAGGAAATCGCCGCCTCGATGGCGTCGCTCAAGAGCGAACTGGCCGGCCTGGCCGCGCACATCAAGCGGTCGCTCGGGGTCAATGACCAGCTGCGGCAGATCCAGAACAAGTTCTCCTGACGGACGGTTGAGTTCCCCGCCCGGCGGCCGTAGAATCCTTGTACGCCACCCAGGAGCTGCAAGGAGGACGGATGAAACGGAATTCGCTGGTCTTGTCGGGGATCTTCGTGCTGGCCGCGCTGGGGGCCCTGGCCACCACCCCGAGCTTCTTCGAGTTGACGCGCGCCGCCGAACGGGGCGATACCTACGCCCAGTATCAACTGGCCACCCGCCTGTATTTCGGGGACGGCTGCGACAAGGACCACGCCAAAGCCTGCCAGTGGTACCGGCGGGCGGTCATGAACATGCGCTCCTGGTACGGTCCGGCGCCCCGAGGGGTCGGGAGTGAGAACTTGACGGTGCTGCGGGACGGGGCGGAATATGGGGATATCGAGGCCCAGTTTCGCCTGGCGTCGAAGTACCACTTTGGTCATGGGGTCCGCCAAGATTTCTCCGAAGCCGCCAAGTGGTATCGACGGGCTGCGCTCGCCCTCGAGACCCCGCCGTGGTATCTGCCCCGGGAGCGCTTCCTGGCGGCCACGTGCGACCCGGCCACCCGTGACCCGGCGATCCGGCGGACGGGCGGTCCCCTGTGGGATGCCGCCCTCGATGGCCGCTGGCGGTTCCGACAATACCCCGATTATCCCTGGTATCGTTGGTATCGGGTCGGGGGG
>CALLCO010000205.1 GCA_937998695.1 Candidatus Ozemibacteraceae bacterium | reverse complement strand
TCGGACCGGTGGCCGGTTTCTGGCCAGGGGTGGGGGGGGTGGCCGGCTTGGTCGCCGGGCCCATGCGGACGTCCGGGGTGCGGGTGGCGGGGGTGCCGCCGGCGCGGGCCGGGGTGGGCGGCGTCGCCGGGGCGACGGGCTTGGCGGGGGTGGCGGCGGCGGCCGGCTTCTTCTCGGCGACGGCTGGCTTGGCGCCACCCGCCTTTCCGGAGAAATGCTTCTCGAGGGCGGCCACGATGTCGTCGCCGATGGCGGACAGCGGGTTGTTCTTCCCTGGGAACCCGAGGGTTTCCAGGAGCGCGGACATTTCCTTGTTGCTTACATGGTACTTTTTGCTGGCTTCGTGTAGTCGCATGATCTTCCCGTTCCTCCGCCTTGGTTCATTCCGTCTCGGGTACCTGGGCTGGCGGACCCGCGATTTCCTGGGATTCTTGTTCGGTCTTGATGTCGATCTTGATGCCGGTCAGCTTGGAGGCGAGTTTGACGTTCTGGCCCTCCTTGCCGATGGCCAAGGACAACTGCCCCGGGGCCACGATGGCCAGCGCGCTGCGCCCATCGTCGCCCATGATCACGGAGATTACCTTGGCGGGGCTCAACGCATTGGTCACATACTCCGCCGGGTTGGCACTCCAGCGGACGATGTCGATCTTCTCGCCGTTCAGTTCGTCGACGACGCCCTTGATGCGGCTGCCCTTGAGGCCCACGCAGGAGCCCACCGGATCGACCCGGTTCTCTTTGCTGGCCACCGCGATCTTGACCCGGGAGCCGGGGTCCCGCGACGAACTCTTGATCTCGACCAGGCCATCCTTGATCTCGGGGACCGCCTGCTCGAACAGCTTCTCGACGAACTTCGAACTGGAACGGGTCAGCACGATCTGCGGCCCCTTCGGCGTGGCCCGCACTTCCTGGACGTAACACCGGATGCGGTCGTTCGTGCGGTACACCTCGCCGGGGATCTGCTCCTTTGGTGGAAGCACCGCCTCGGCCTTCGAAAACTCGACGTAGATGTGCCCCCGCTCCACCCGCTGGACCTTGCCGGACAGCACCTGGCCAAGCCGGTCCTGGAACTCACGCAGGATCAGGTTCCGCTCCGCCTCTTTCAACTTCTGGCTGACCACCTGGCGGGCGGTCTGCGCCGCGATCCGGCCGAAACTCGGCGGCGTGACATCTTCCTCGATGACGTCGCCGATCTGGGCGTCGGGCTTGATCTCCTGCGCCTCTTCGAGGGTGTACTGCTTGTCGGGCTCGTCGAGGGCATCTTCGGCCACCACCGTGTGCCGCGAGATGACCTTGAAGGTGCCGCTCTTCTCGTCGAGGGTGACCTTCACGTCCTCGTCCGAGCCGAAGTTCTTGCGGTAGGCCACCACCAGGGCTTCCTCGATGGCCTGCACCAGGACCGCCATCGGCAGGTTCTTCTCGCCGATCACTTCCTTGAGGGCATCGTACAGATTCGAACTCATGGCCTACCTCCCTTTGTTCCCGCGCGGGGGTTTCGAGGGGAACTCGAAGACCGTGCGGGCTTCCTCGACGCGCGCCGGGGCGAACTCCCGGGCCCCCGCCTCGGTCTGGACCGAGATGCGTTCGGGGGTGAACTCTTCGAGGCGGCCGCGGAAGGTTTCCCTGGGGTGGTTCCCTTCAGGTTTGAGTACCCAGCGGACGAGCCGCCCACGTTGGCGTTCGAAATCGACCGGCCGGCGTAACTCGCGTTCGACGCCGGGCGACGACACCTCGAGGGTATACTGCCGGTGCATGATGTCCTGCTCGTCGAGGAAGGCTTCGAGAGCGCGGGAAACCTCCTCGCAATCCTTGATGCGGATGGGAGTCGGGCCGTCGAGCAGCAGTTCCAGGACCAGCCGGCGGTTGACCGATTTCAGGGTCAGGTCGTAGACCTCGAAGCGGCCGGCATAAGACGTCTCGACGAACGTGCGGACCTTCGTCAGGGCTTCCTTCTGCCAGGACTCCATGCATGCTTCTCCTGGAAACGTTCCCAAGATGAAAACTCGCTGCTGTTGTCTCCGGCTCCGCACCGGCAACGCAGCAAGTTGGCGCCTCGTTGGAAAGCAAGTCTAGCACGAAGTCGGACCGAACGCAAGTCAAACCACCTGTCGGAACCAGGGGGTGAAACCTCGCGGAAGCGGAAAGCACCGTTTGGCTGAGAGGTGGCTCCGACGGTCGCAGGTCCGCGTAGGGAACCCCTTCCGTGGCACCTGCCGTTCCTCCACTTCGGTGGCTGGGCTGACTCTGCGGGGTGGTCGGCCCGGTTGCCCGGGGACGGCATTCCAGTGAAACCACCGTCGCCCAGGCGCCGGATCCCATCCCTGGGGTTGTCAGAGGCTGCCATCCGTGGGGGAAGGCGAACCCGTGAGGGAGTCGCGAGCCCTCTGCCTGGGAAGGGAATTGAACCCTTCCCGGGGGGGGATGGCCATCCAGGCCGACGAAACGCCGGCGTCAGTCCTTCATCGGCGCGAACCGGCCACCCTGGACCCGAGCGAAAATGACCTCGCGGGGATCGTCGTTGTACTCGTTGAAGCTGATGGGCCCGGTCACTCCCGGGAACTCCCGGGTGGCAGCCAGAGCGTCGCGGATGCGTGCCTTGTTCAGGCCACCACGCTCGATGGCTCGGGCCATCAGGTAGACGGCATCATAGGCGTGGGCGGCGAACGAATCTGGGGCTTTCCCGTATTTCTGGCGGAAGGTTTCGATGAAGCGTTTGGTGACCGGATCGTTGCGGGTGTCGTCGAAAGGATAGGTGACGATCGTTCCCTCGGCGGCCTCGCCTGCCAGACGAATGAATTCCGGAGAGACCATGCCATCGGCCCCATAGATGGGCACCGACGATCCGGCTGTCCGGATGGCCCGGACCAAGCCCGCCGCCTCGGTATAAAGCCCCCAGATGATGATGGCATCAGGGTTGGCCTGGCGCAGCAGGGCGATCTGCTCGGAAAAATCCTTCTGGTCGGTCACGAAGAAATTCTTGAACACGAGCGGGGTGCCCCGACCTTCGGCGATCTGGGCGATCGTCTTGCCGCCCATCTTGCCGTAGCGATTCCGCTGCTGGAACAGGCCGACCTTCTTGCGCCCGTGCTTGGAGAACACGAGGTCGGCGATGGCCTTCCCTTGTGAGCGGTCATCGGCCAGGCAGCGGAACATCCAGGGGCTGCCGATCATCTGCACCGTGGGATCGGTGCTGACCGTCGTCAATTGCGGGGTCTCGGCCTTGAGGGTGATGCGGGCGGCTACATGCGTACACCCCGAATGGACCGAGCCGATGATCGCCCAGACCTTGTCTTCGAACAGCAGGCGAACGGTCTGGTGCCCGTTCTCCCCCATGTCGTTGCGGTCGTCACGGTAAATCAGTTCGAGGGGCTTTCCCAGGATTCCACCCCGTTGGTTGATTTCCGCGAGAGCCAGGTCGGCCCCCTCGCGCATAGCCTGGCCGTAGATGGCGCCATTGCCCGATAACGAAGCCAGGATCCCGATGCGAATGGTTGGAGGGTTGACATCGCCATCGGTGACCTCCCGACCCGGCCCGTGATATTCGAAGGGCGCAGTCCATTGGTGATAGGCCTTCATCGGTTGGGCCACGACCGGAAGCGCCAAGACCAGCGTCAGCAGCCAGCCTAATCTGGCGAGGCGGCCTGACCACCAAGCCAGCCCAAGGAGGGGAGAAACCCCGAGGGATTGGACCGGGGACGGGGAGGGAGTCTTCATGTGAACCTCCTACCAAGCGAACTTCGCGGTGTACAGGCCACTGGCCGTTCCCACCCAGATGCGATCGCCCACGAACTCCACGGACCAGATGAAGTCTCCGGCAGGAGCCTCTGGAATACTCTCCGTGCGCCAGGTGCCGTTCTGGAAGATCCGCAGTTCCCCCCCGGGGCCCCGTGGATCTTTGTGGTAGGTCACCCACCGGCCGGCGGCGTGGTCGTAGAGGCACAGACCCTTGTCGGTGCCGATGGCCACGACCCGCCCGTCGGGCGACAGTTTGACCGTGTTGATGAAATCGCTGGGCAGGCCTGAATCGGGGTCTTTGACCGTCCAGGTGTTCCAGTTCTGGCCGTCGTAGCGGGTGAGGCCGAAGTAGGCGCCCGCGTAGATCACATTCCGGTGCATCGTGACCGCCACCTGGATCTCGTGGAGGGGGCCGTCGTTGCGCACCAGATCGACGTCGAAGATCTCGTCGGGATCCTGGAAGACCGTGATCTCGCCGGTTTCCGTGATCCGCATCAAGCCGCTGCCCCAGATGGCGAACCAGGTATCGCCCCGGCCGTCCGGGGCCGAAGTGCAGGCGTAGACCCAGACCTCGTGCATGTCGGTATTGGTATCGTCGAAGGTCTTCCATTCGTTGGTCGAGGGGTTGAATCGGGAAATACCGTTCGTGGTGGCAATCCAGACGTAGGGGAGCGTGACCGTGATCCCGTAGACGACGTCGTTCACCAATCCCGAATTCTTCGTCGAGAAAGTCTGGAATTTCCCATTGTGAAAACGCCCCACCCCACCAAAAGTGCCGAACCAGATAGCGCCGTCGGTGGGGTGGACGGCGAGGGAAGTGACTACCTGGTGGGGAAGCCCGTCTTCAGGCCCATAGATCGTCCAAGACTTGCCGTCATAGCGGGCCGCTCCGTTCTCGGTGCCGATCCAGACATTGTTCTCGGCGAGGGCTTTGATGGCGAACACGGTGCGATGTGGAATGGTGTCCGAGGTGCGGACTGCCCAGACCGGGGCGTGGCCCAGCCAGGCCAGGACGATCAGGCACAGGGTGGCGATTTTCCTCGGTGTTGGCGGCACGGTGGGCAGAACCTCCCGGGTGGATGTTACATTCATTGTAGAGGGAAGATCGGGGCGGTGTCAATGCCACTTGCCCTCTCAGGGGGTCGTTCCGGAGAGGGTGGTTGTTGGGCCGGAACCCCCGTGGTATATTGCCCCGGCGGGTGGGTCAGGTGATCCGGACCGCCCGGAGGACGAGCATGGACGAATGGCGATGGCGGTGGGGGGCGGCGCTCCCGATCCTGGTGTGCCTGGTGCTGCTGGCAACCGGGTGCGGTGGACCTTCCACTCCGGAGTCTGAATCCCACCCGAGCGGGCCGGTACTGGGCGGTGTCTACCGCCGCGCCTTCTCGGATGCCTTCCTGACCCTCGATCCCGCGCAGGTCTCCGATTCCTACTCGCACGAAGTCTGCCGCCAGATGTTCGACAGCCTGATCGATTTCGACGACGAGGGGAAGGTGGTGCCCGGGGTCGCCGCCCGCTGGGAGATCAGCGACGACCGCCTGGTCTACACGCTTCATTTGCGGCCCGACGTGCGCTTCCACGACGTCACGGGGGCTGACGATCATCCCACCGCCAACGGGGGACGGCTGGTGAGCGCCCACGACGTGTCCTACACGTTTCATCGGTTGCTCGACCCCGCGGCCCAGGATCGCCGGGGCAAGATCTTCAGCCTGATCCAGGGGGTCGGCGACTATCAGGCCGGCGTGGCCAGCGGCATCGCCGGCATCCGGGTGGTGGCCACCTCGACGATCGAGTTCCGGCTGGAACGCCCGTTCGCCCCCTTCCTGTCCCTATTGGCTCTCAGCAATGCGTTCCTGGTGCCGCGGGAGGATGTCGAAGCGCTGGGGCCCGGTTTCGCCTCCGCCCCGGTCGGCACCGGGCCGTTCCGGTGGGCCGGCCGCCAGGGCAATGTCTTCAGCCTGCGGGCCAACCTTCGCTATTATCGGGGTCGGCCGTATCTCGACGGGATCCTGTACCCGATCATCAAGGACGAGATGGAGCGGTTCCGGGCCTTCCTGCGAGGGGAGCTCGAACAGGTCGACGTCCCCGATCCCGAATACAAGAATGTCAAACAGGACCCCCGCCTAGCCCCCTATTTCCAGGAGGTCAGCCGATGGGGGGTCAATTACCTGGGATTCAATGTCAGGAAACCCCCCTTCGACAACGTCAAGGTGCGGCAGGCGATCAACTTCGCCATCGACCGGGAAGCCATCGTCAAGCTGATCCTCAACGGCCGCGCCCGGGTGGCGCGGGGCATCCTGCCACCGGGCATCGCCGCCTACAACCCCCAGGTGCGGGGCTACACCTTCGATCCTGCCCGGGCCCGGGCCCTGCTCGCCGAGGCCGGGTACCCCGAGGGAAAGGGCCTGCCCGAGATCACCCTGCGGTTCAATCGGGAGTCGATCCATGCGCGAACGGCCGAGTTCATCCTGGCCAACCTGCGGGATGTCGGCATCAACTGCAACGTCCGCGAAGCGGATTTCAAGGACCACTTGCGGGCCATCGAATCGGGCGAGGCGGCCTTCTTTCGGCTGGGCTGGACGGTCGACTACCCCGATCCCGACGACTTCCTCTATTCGCAGTTCCACTCGCGCAACATCGGAACGGCCGGCAACTTCAGCGGGTATGCCAATCCCCGGGTGGACGACCTGCTGGAACGGGCCCGGTTCGAAATCGACCCCAAGACCCGCATCGCGCTTTACCAGCAAGTGGAGCAGATGATCCTGGACGACGCGCCCTGGGTGGTGGTGTTCCACTACACCACCCACGTGCTGGTCAAGCCGAACGTGCGGGGAGTGAAGCTGATGCCCCTGGGGCCCCCGTTCATTCCGTATCGGTTGATCTGGCTGGCCTCGCCTTCCTCCCCTACTCCGTGAATCTTCCTCCTGGAGCCTCTGGAGGAGCTTGCTTCCCGCCCCTCCGCCGAGGATGATCCGGCTCGACAGAAACCGCGACCGCCGGAGCGACTCCGATCACGGGTCGTCAAGGCCAGCCTTGTGGCCTGTGAGGGCGATCATACTAAAGAGCGAATCTCCGGTAGCGGGCCCGGCGGTTCTCGTAGGCGGCCTGCCCCAGTTTCTTCAGGCGCAACCGCTCGTATTCCTCGTAGTTGCCCTCGAACCATTGCACATGGGCCTCCCCTTCGAAGACCAGCAGGTGTGTGCAGACGCGGTTGAGGAAAAACCGGTCGTGGCTGATCACCATGATGCATCCGCTGAAATCCTGGATGGCGTCTTCCAGAAGGCGCAGGGTGCCCACGTCGAGATCGTTGGTCGGTTCGTCGAGCAGGATCAGGTTGGCGCCCGACTTCAGGATCTTGGCCAGATGCACTCGGTTGCGCTCGCCGCCTGACAGGTCCTTCACCAGTTTCTGCTGGTCGGTGCCGCGAAAGCCGAATCGTCCGCAGTAGGCCCGGGCCGGGATCTTCTGCTTGCCGAAAGGAATGTCGGCTTTCCCGTCGCTGATCTCGTCAAATACCGTCTTCTCGTCGGTCAACACGTCCCGATGCTGGTCGACCCAGGCCATCTGGACGGTGGGCCCGACGACGATCTCTCCCGCGTCCGGTTTCTCCTGCCCCGCAATCATCTTGAAGAGGGTGGTCTTGCCGGTGCCGTTGGGGCCGATGATGCCGACCACGGCGCCCTTGGGCAGGTTGAAGGACAGGTCCTTGATCAGCACGTTGCCCTCGAACCCCTTGGTGAGGGTCTTCGCCTCGACGACCTTGTCGCCGAGGGGCGTGGCGGGCGCGATCTGGATGATATTTGCCTCGGGGTTGCTTTCGGCCGACTCGCGCGCCACCAGTTGTTCATACTGCTTGATGCGCGCCGCGCTCAGCTCGTGACGGTCGGCCGTGCTCATCTTGATCCACTTCAATTCGCGCTCGAGCGACCGGCGGCGGGCGGATTCCTTCTTTTCCGCCTGGGTCAGTCGTTCGAGCTTCTGGGCCAGCCAGGAGGTGTAATTGCCTTCGAAGGGGATGCCGTGGCCCTGGTCGAGCTCGAGGATCCATTTCGTGATGTTGTCGAGGAAATAGCGGTCGTGGGTCGAGATCAGTACCGTGCCAGGATAGTTCTTCAGGAAATTCTCGAGCCAGTCGATCGTTTCGGCGTCGAGATGGTTGGTCGGTTCGTCCAGCAGCAACAGGTCCGGTTGTTCGAGGAAAGCCCGGCACAAGGCGACCCGGCGTTTCTCACCCCCCGACAGGACGTCGACGACCATGTCGTCCGGGGGCAGCACCAGGGCGTTGGCGGCCACCTTCATCTTGGTATCGATCTCCCACCCGCCGGCGGCATCGATCTTTTCCTGCAAACTGGTCATGCGTTCCATGGCTTTGTCCAGGGCATCGCCTTCCAGATCGCCCATCCGGTTGGTGATGTCCTCATACTCGGCGACCAGGGCGAGGGTCTCGGCGAACGCCCCTTCCAGGATCTGCCTGACCGTCTTGCCCGATTCCAATTTCGGTTCCTGGGGAACCATCCCGACCCGTATCCCCTTGGCGGGTTCGGCGGTGCCGACAAAGTCCTTGTCGATCCCTGCCATGATGCGCAGGATAGTCGATTTGCCAGCCCCGTTCTCGCCGACGATGCCGATCTTGGCTCCGGGGAAGAAACAGAGATTGATGTCCTTCAGCACCTGCCGCTGGCCGTAATACTTGTTCAGGCCGAGCATCGTGAAAATGTATTGTTCCGCCATGGCGATCTCCTCTGATTGCGGGCTTCGCCCAGATTCCCCTGGATGGGCGGGGGTCATGATACTCCATCCGCCGCTGGGGAACAACCGCTCTTCAGGGGCAGATGAACATCCAAGCAATCCTCGTCCGGTCGCGGTGTCGGGGAACATTGGTATCTGATGCGCCGTGGCGGCCAGAGGCTCCTGCGACGGCGGATGGGAGCGCCTCGCGCCCGGGGGGGGCCTACCACTGTTGCTGGAGATATCGCTCGGCCGACAAGGCGGCAGTGGCCCCTGCGCCGCAGGCCACGACCAGTTGCCGGAAGGATCCTTCGACCACGTCGCCGGCTGCGAACAACCCGGGCAGGTCGGTGCGTCCGGCCGCGTCGGCTTTGAGATACCCCCCTGGTGTCAGGTCGAGGCATCCCCTCAGGAAGTCGGTGTTGGGACGTTGACCGAGGGTGATGAACAAGCCATCCACTGCCAGAATGGTGGCCTCCTGATCTCTGAGCAGGGACAACGAACGCAGGACGGTGTCGCCTTCGACCCCGGTTAGCTGTACCCCCGGCCAGATCCGGATGTTGGCGGTGCGTTGCACTTCCTCGCGCAAAGCGCCGAACGCCGTCCCCACTCGCTTGGGGAGGAGCAGAAAAACTTCGCTGGCCAGGCGGGCCAGGATGGTGGCCGAGGTGAAGGCGGTGTTGCCGCCGCCGTAGATGGCCACCCGCTGGCCGCGGAAAAAGCTCCCGTCACACCAGGCGCAGAAGGAGATGCCTTTGCCCCAGAAGCGGTCGAGCCCTGGAAGATCGGGTTTCAGCGGCGAAGTCCCTACCGCGACCAGGGCGGCAGGGGTGGACCAGGTTGTCCCGGTGTCATCTTCGATGACTTTGTACCGGTTCTCTACGGTGAGGTGGCGAGCCGCCCGCCGGACTACCTCCACTCCCGCTTCCTCGCATTGGTGGAGCAGGGTGGCGATGAACGCCGGCCCAGCCAGACGGGGAACCCCGGGGAAATTGTCGATCTCGGCCGCCCCCGTGATCAGGCTTCCTCCCGGAGGGCCCGCCAGGAGAGTGACGCGGCGCCCGACCCGGGCGGCGAACAAAGCCGCGGTGCCACCCGCGGGGCCACCGCCAAGGACGAGGAATTCGGAGGGACCCGGCCTCCCGGTCATGCGGGGCGCGCGAGAGGCCCGGGGGCCTGCCATTGCTGAGAAGTTCGGCCTTCCCGCCCTGCGCGACCGACGTCCGACCTTGGGGTGATGAGGGCGAAAGGTCGGGGGCGGGGCGGATCGGGTCTGGGATAGGACCTGTCAAACCTCGGGACCAAGCAGGAGATGGTCATGAGAGGGGGAATCCTTCCACGCCGAACTGCCAAATGGCCGGCAGGGCAACCCCCGGGGGCCATGCCGACCCCCGGGGGTTGGGGCTACCTGCCTTTCCCGGCGGCCTTTTCCTTCTCGGACGGGGGTGCCTTGGTGGCGGCCTCATCGGGCTTGATCAGGCCCATCGCCTTCTTGATCTTCAACACGATCTCGGAGGTGATGTCGGGGTTCTTGGCCAGGAAATCTTTGGTGTTCTCGCGGCCCTGGCCCATGCGCACGTCGCCGTAGGAATACCAGGCCCCTGACTTTTGGATGATCTTGTACTGCTCGGCCAAGTCGACGATTTCGCCCTCACGGGAGATGCCCTTGCCGAACATGATGTCGAAGCTGGCGGTGCGGAAGGGCGGCGACACCTTGTTTTTTACCACCTTGACATGGGTGACATAGCCGATCGGGGTCTCGCCATCCTTGATCTGCTCTTTGCGGCGGATGTCGAGACGCACCGAGGCGAAGAATTTGAGGGCGCGACCGCCGGGGGTGGTTTCGGGATTGCCGAACATCACGCCGATCTTCTCGCGGATCTGGTTGATGAAGATGCAGATGCAGCGGGAGCGGCTGACCACCGGAGTCAGTTTGCGCATCGCTTGCGACATCAGGCGGGCTTGCAGGCCAACCGTCGCGTCACCCATCTCGCCGTCGATCTCGGCTTTGCTGGTCAGGGCGGCCACCGAGTCGATGACGATGGCGTCGATGGCGTTGCTGCGTACCAGCATCTCGGCGATCTCCAGGGCTTCCTCGCCGCTGCTGGGTTGGGAGATCAGCAGATTGTCGATGTCGACCCCTAGCAGACGCGCGTAGTTCGGGTCGAGGGCGTGCTCGACGTCGATGAACGCGGCCGACCCGCCGGCGCGCTGCGCTTCGGCGATGGCCACCAACGCCAATGTCGTCTTGCCCGAGGATTCTGGCCCGAAGATCTCGATGATGCGGCCGCGGGGCAGGCCGCCCACACCGAGCGCGTAGTCGAGGGACAGCGAACCGGTCGGGATGACCTCGACCTGCAGGTGGCGCGAATCGCCCAGGCGCATGACGGCACCTTTGCCGAATTGCTTCTCGATGTTGCCGATGGCGGATTCGAGCGCTTTGAGGCGCTCCGCCTGCCGTTCCTTCGCTGCCTGGAGTTGCTGGGTCTGCTGGGGTTTCGCGTCTGCCATAGGGAAAATTTGCCTCCTGGTAAATTTGCCGGCAATCTAGCATAATTTGGGCCGATCATGCAAAAGCCGGAGGGGCCGGAACCCGGGGTCCATGCGCCTCGTGGGGCGCTTCCACCGGGGAGTCACCGCGACCCCCCCGCCGGGGAAAGAAAATCATGCACATTCACCTGTCCGACGATCAGATCAACGTTTTGGGCCTCATGACCGGCACTTCGGGGGACGGCCTCGATGGCGCCCTCGTCCGGTTCGACGGTCGGGGCGGCTTCCGGTTCCTCTGGCACGATTCCTTTCCTTTCTCCTCTGACATCCGCGCTCGCCTGCAAGCTCTCATGACCCGCGCCCCGGTCCGGGAGGTCCTGCGTGCCGAGGCCTACGTGGCCGGGCTCTATGCCGAGGCGGTCACTGCCTTCCGGGCCCGCCATCCCGAGCCGATTGATGTGCTGGCCGCCCATGGGCAGACCCTCGACCACGACCCTGACGGCGACACCTGGGACGGCATTCCCGTGCGTGGTTCCCTGCAGGTGCTCGATGCCGCCCTTCTCGCCGAACGGACAGGGCTGCCCGTCACCTACGATTTCCGCCGTCGCGATCTGGCCGCGGGCGGGCAGGGGGCGCCCCTGGTGCCCTTCGGGGACCTTCGGTTTTTCGGTGCCCGTTGCCGGCGCGGCCTCGCCGTCCTCAACATCGGCGGCATCGCCAATCTCACCGTCATCCGGCCCCACGCAGGTCCTGGGCGTGCGGTGGGGAAAACCCCATCCGGCATCGGCCCGAGCAGGGATACGCCAGGAGCCGGACCCGTTCCGGCCGTCGTCGCCGCGTTCGATACCGGGCCGGGGAACATGCTGATGGACGCCCTGGCCGCCCGTCTGTCGGGAGGCACCCGCGCCTACGACGACGGCGGGGAACTGGCCCGTGCCGGCCGGCCCCTGCCGCGCCTTCTGGCGACCCTGCTGCGGGACCCCTACCTGACCCGGGTGCCACCCAAGTCGACCGGGCGTGACCTCTTCGGCCGTCCGCGCGAGGCCCGACTCTGGCGGTCCTGGGGGGCTCGCGCCACGGGCCCCGATCTGATGGCCACCTACCTGGAATTCACCGTCGAGACCATCGCCAGGGCCCTCGAGCAGTTCGTCCTCCCCGCCGGGCCTCTCGACGAGGTGGTCGTCGCCGGGGGCGGGGCCCTCAACCCCCTCCTCGTTTCCCGATTGTCGGAACGCCTCCGGGACATCTGCCCTCTGCATCGGTCAGACACCCACGGGGTCCCGGTCATGGCCCGCGAGGCCATGGCCTTCGCCGCCCTCGGCGACGCCTTTGTCCGGGGCTGGCCGGGCAACGTGCCGGCCGCGACAGGGGCGCGGCACCCGGTGGTGCTGGGGGCGTTCGTGCCGGGGGCGGCCTATTCGCCGATTTCGACGTCTTCCACGGTCCAGGACATGCCCTGAATCCGGCGTGACAGGAAGCCCGGCCGGGTGGGGACGGGATAGATTTTCTCGTCCTCGGCCTGCATCCAGCCGATATCCTGCACGGTGGTGGTGAACCGTCGTTCCCCGGTGGCGTCGGCGCAGGTGATGTTCAGCCGGATCCGGCGCACCGGGAATTTGCTTAGGTTCCGGATATAGACGTTGACCTGGTCGAGTTCCAGGTGGGGGTCGACCTCGATTTTCAGGATCTTCTTCACCGAGCGGTCGAAGAGGTCCGACCAGAGCGCCATCTCCTGGGGGCGCTCCTGCAGCTGGGGGATGGCCTGCTTGCACAGGGCGATGGCGTCGCGGTAGAACTTCCGCTCTTCCATGACGAGGCCGACCGGGAGCAGCCAGGTGGCGCTGCCGGTGCGGAAAAACTCGTTCAGACAGTCCTGGAGGACGGTGGGGGCGGCCTCCTCGTTGGCGGCCAAGCCGATGCAGGTCGCCAGGGACAAAGGGGGGGCCGGGGGGGAGGAGGGGGCAGGAGGGGAATCCGGGCTTGCCGGGGGCGGGGGGCGGAGCGTGATCGCCACATCGGTCCAGCGGTCCAGCTTCACCGGCTCGGTTTCGTCGAACATGGCGAACTCGAGATACCGGGAGCGGTCTTCGGCAA
The DNA here is from genome assembly GCA_937998695.1 of Candidatus Ozemibacteraceae bacterium. GTDB lineage: Bacteria > Muiribacteriota > Ozemobacteria > Ozemobacterales > Ozemobacteraceae > Ozemobacter. The sequence continues at coordinate 4,477 of CALLCO010000205.1, read as the reverse complement.
AAATCCGGGCGAGGAACCCGGTGTTCCCCGGGGTGGGGAAAACGAACCCCGTGTGGTGGGCATCCCAGTCGGTCCGGAAGAAACTGCCGCCGATTCCCTGGGTCACAAAGAACTGCGCCTTGCAGTACATGCGGACCGGATGCCAGGTGGCCCACAGGATCACGTCCAGGAAATCCCGCAGGTCCTCCGGAATGAACAGGCTGATGGCCCCGGAATTCTTCAGGTCGAGGCGGGGCACCCTGGGGGTGACCGACAGGGAAATGGTGCGCGAGATCCGGCGGGGGTTGTTGCGGAAGGTCACCATTCGGGGCTGGATGATGACCGGGGTGAAGGCGCGGGGAATCTGGATGGTGGTGCCGTCCATGTTCACTCGCATAGTCGGGATGACATCCCCGGTGGGGGCCATTCGCAAGGTGAGAGGGGTGGCCAACAGGACCTCAGGGGGAAGTTTCATCGTGGCGAGAAGGTGATTCCGCGTCAACAGGGGCAGCAGGATGAAGATGAAAAACGGTCCGAAGGCTGCTGCCGCGCCCAGGATGACTTTCTGGGCTCGGTTCAGGCCCTCCTCTTCCTTGCCCGCCGCGCCTCTTTTGTCGGCGGATGCTTTGGCCATGGCGTGGGATGCCTCCTCGTCAAAATTCGCCCGAGGAGGAGGCATCGCCCTCCTCGGGGGCGCCGGCCAGTTCCTCGAGATGCTGACTGGCTTCCTGCCATAGTGGGGAATCAGGGAAGCTGGCGAGCAGGGCCCGGAAGGTGGTCAGGGCTTCCTCGACCCGGCCAAGGGCCACCAATGTTTCCCCCTTGAGGAGCAGGAGGTGATCGGTCAGCGGCCCGCTGGGGTGGCCCCCCAGATGGGCGTTGATCAGGGCCAGAGCCTGCTCCCATTGGGCCCGGGAAACCAGCAGACTCGCGTCGACGAACAAGCCGAGGGCCGAGCTGGCCGTCTCCCGGAAGGCCAGCCGTTCGTGTTCACGACGGGCCGCAGTCGTCAGCGGAGAGTCGGCGAATTCCCGGAGGAGTCGGCCATACAACCGGTCCGCCGTGGCGAAATCCTTCAGAAACTTGCGCGCTTCCGCTTGGTTGAACAGGGCTTCCGCCCTGGCTTCTCGCGGCAGATCGTCGATCGGAAGCCGCTCATACCCCTGGAGGGACTCCAGGAAATTCCCCCGATGAAAGGCCAGAGAGGCCCGGTTCAGCTGCTGGTTGACGTGGGTCCCTTCGCTGAGGGTCTCCCCGACCTTCTGCAATCGGTCGCCCACCATCCGGTACAGCTCATTTTGGAAGAGCTCCGGTGGCCCGAGATGATGGAAGTCGACCCGGTTGCGGACACACAGGGCGGTGCCTTCCTTGACAGGCACCAGCGAGATCTCCAGCCCGACCAGGGACATTTCTTCCTCGTCGTCTCGGGGGTAGAGACAAGCGAACTGCCGACGCTCGCTGAAGATGAAGGGCACCTGGTCTTCGCTGGCAGGATGACGCGCGATCGCGATCAATTCCAGGGCCGCATCCCCGTCCAGGTCTCCGCGGAGCAGGTTGACAAAGGACAACCCCTCGACCGAATGGATGACTTCCACCATTCCACCGGGTTTTTGCCACAACAGACGGGAGGCATTCCCCTCGGCTTCGCCGGCCGGAGGGCAGGCCATCAAGGTTCCCACTCCTTCGATGTCGAGCCGCAGGGAACGGACCCCGGAATCGATCGTGCCGGGGGGAAGGAATTCTCCCGCATGGGCCGGATTCCAGCCGAACAGCAATGACAGACCGATGAGAGCCAGCAGACCCCAGCCAGAGCACCCGCCGGCGAGCGGCCAACCATGAGAACTGAACTCCGACAACCGCGGAGGCCGCGGTTTCCTGGCCTTCTCCTGGAGGATACGCCTGGCGGTCGGTCGGGGGTTGGGTGAAAAAGGAACGCTGGCGCCGGTCAACGGGGGAACCCCTCCAGACGGTCGCGCACCCGTTGCAGGACGTCCGCGGTCACCGTCTCCAGCGGCTTGGCCAGGCTGCAGCCGGAGGCGGCCAGATGCCCACCCCCGCCCAGCCCGACCGCGATCTCCTTGACGTCGAACCCGCGGCGCGAACGAAACTCGCAATAGATCTTGCCATCGCTGTGTTCGACGAACCCGACGCCGGCCACGACCCCCTCGATGCCGGTGAGCTGCCCGAACAGGCCGCAGGCAAACACATCGGCCATGGTCGCTCCGTGACGGGCCAGATCGCTCGCCGACAGGGCCACCCAGGCCAACCGGCCGTTCATCTCAATTTGCAGGGAGAGCAGGGCATGGCCCAGAATGCGGACCTCGCTCAACTTCTTGGTCGACAGCAATCTCCCCAGGATGGTGCCCGCCTCGAGCCCGGTCTCCAACAGGCGCTGGGCCGCGTGATGGGCCGTCGGGCGCAGGTTCTCGTTCTGGAAAAACCGAGTGTCCGTGCACAGACCGAGATACAGGCCCTGGGCCACCTCGGGGTCGAAGGGAAGCCGGGCCCGCTCGATCAGGTGGACGATCATCTCACAGGTCGAACTGGCTTCGACATCGAGCAGGTTGAGATCGCCGAACCCGGTATTGCTCGGGTGATGGTCGATGTTGATGATGACGGTGGTTGGCTTCTCGAGCACCTCGGCAAAACCGCTGCGCGGCAGGTCCCCCGTGTCGAGGATGACGATCGCGTCGTGGTCGAGGGGCAGATCGCCGGGCTTGCGCAGGATCTCTCCCTCGAGGAGGAAAGTGAACCGGTCGGGCGGCGGATCGACCAGTCCGATGTCGACGGTTTTTCCCGCCTTGCGCAGGCTGCGGGCCAACCCCGATAGGCAGCCGATCGCATCCCCGTCGGGCCGTACGTGGCTGATCAGGAAGAACCGCTGCCCTTGGTGCAGGGTGGCGATGACCTGGGACAGGACGTCAGTCGGAAGCATGGGCCAAGATCTTTTCCACGGCGGCATTCATCGGGACCAGATACGTTTCGGGAGGGCCTTTCTCGATCGAGGCCTCTTCCAGGAAATCGGCCATCAGGTCGCGGATCTCGAACCAGACGTTGAGCCGGGGCTCGAACGAGGCATACTCGAGTTGGACGTAGGGTGGCGCCAGATTGGGGTCGCGCTTCCGGGCTTCGAGGAAATAGTGGCTTTTCAGGGAGGACATCCGCACCGGTAGGTAGGTCGTGCGCACGCTCCATTCCGCGCCGATCTCGGTCGAGGTGAACCACTTGACGAACTCCCAGGCCCCGCGAATCTTCTCGGGATCGCCATTGTCGAAGATGTTGATGTTGGTGCCGGACAGGATCACCGCCTGAGTGGCCGCCCCAGGAAGGGGGGCTACACCAAACTCAAACTTGATGCCGGCTTCCATGAACACTTTGCTGACGATGCTGTTCTCGATCATGGCCACCCGCTGGGCCTTGAAATCGTTCTGGTGATCGAATCCCTGGCCTTCCATCGCGATGCCTTCCTTGACCATGTCGAGGACGAATCCCAATGCCTGTCGGGCGGGCGGGTCGCTGAAGAAGGCCTTCTTTTCGACTTCATCGACGATCCGGCCGCCGAATTGCAGGACCCGGCACAGGAACATCCAGATGTTGCCCTTGCCCGTGCCGAAGCCGATCACGGTGGGTTCTCCCTTCTCGTTGCGGAAATGGTTGGTCAGGTGCCGTGCATACGAGGCCAGTTCGTCGAGGGTCCGGGGCGGGCGTTCCGGATCGAGCCCGGCTTTCCGGAACAGATCTTTGTTGTAATACAGCACCGGCACGCTCTTGTTGAAGGGGAACGACCACAAACGCCCCTCGTAGGTGTTGTTGCGTAACAACACGGGAACGATGTCGGCCTTGATGTCCTCGCTTTCGCTGGCCAGCAGGTCGTCGAGACAGACGATCTTGCGGGCCTTGAGGAGTTTCTTGGTCAGCGTTTCGTAGTTCTGGCTGATGTCGGGGGCGGATCGGGCGACGATCGAGGCCAGGATCTTCTTGTCGAGGGTGTCGTAACTTCCCATGCCGACGCCCTTGACCAGGTAGCGGTCCTGCGATTTGTTGAACCGGCCGATCAGGTCGTTCATCACGTCGCCCAGGGGCCCCCCCATGGCGTGCCAGAACACGATCTGGACCCGGTTGCCGATCTGAACCCCGGCCAAGGCCTTCTCGCGTTTGCGGGCGTCATCATGCCGGATGGCGACGATCACGGCCAGCCAGACAGCGAGCACGATCAGCAGGAAGAGGGTTTCGGGACGATCGCGCAGTCTCATCGGTTCATTCCTTCATGCCCGTCGTGGCCTGCGACTCCACGAACTGCCGCTGGGCGAGGAAATACATGATCACCAGCGGGAAGATGGTCAGGCATGAGGCGGCCATCAGCGGGCCCCATTGCGTGCCAGCCTCGCTGTTGAAATAGCTCAACCCGACCTGGATGACCCGCAGTTCCGCGTCGTTGGTGACGATCAAAGGCCAGACGAAACTATTCCAGGTGCCCAGGAAGGTGAAGATGCCCAGG
>CALLCO010000204.1 GCA_937998695.1 Candidatus Ozemibacteraceae bacterium | reverse complement strand
TGGAAGTGGGGCTGCTCAAAAACCGCGCGCACACTGCCGTACCTCGCCCTCGTTGGAAACCCGCATCCATTTTTCAATCGTACAGAGAGGGAGACTGGGAAACGGGCTTCCAGCGCGAAATATTTAATGCGATTGCCCTGGAGTGCGGGCCGAAGGAGGAGTCCGCAGATTTCACGGCTTTGGGTGATTTCAGAAGAATGAAGACAATGGGGGCATCCCGGTTGGCCCCTTTCTGAAGAAATCCCGAGTTTGCGCCCGGGGGAGGGTCGGATGAGTCCCGGCCGGACCAGTCCCGGCCGGACGAGGCCCAGCCAGAGAGGGCTTTCTCATGCTCGCCCCCCTCCGGGAAGGGACGGGCGAGATAGGATCCTGGCGGAAGCCGCTTCCATGGCCTGATACCGACAGAAACCGGCAGGGATTAACCAAGCGCCCACGGAGAAAATCCCCGCCGGAACCGGCACGAGTGGTTCCGGCGAGGAAGCGGGGCGGGCCTCACCGACAGGTGATGGCGGGGATTTCGAGGGTCTGGATGACGGCCGGGTTGGCCTGGTGACGGACCATGACGAATCCGTGGCTCTGGCCGGGCAGGGCGCCCTCGACGACGAGCTTCAAGGTGCGCAGGAAGCGGAACGTGTCGTAGTTCTTGACGAACCGTTCGTCGAGCTCCCGCAGGCCAGGGGTGCCCGCGAGGTCGAGGGTGGGGGCCATCTCTTTGACGAACCAGCTCACGACGGCGGCATCGGTCACCGCTCGATACACGACCTTGCCGTTCACCACGACCGGGACCAGGTCGCCGCCCGTCGTGCCCGACGTGAACAGGCCGACCTCCTCGGTCGAGACCTTGCGGCGGCCCAGCTCGGTCGTCAGCTCTTCGGCCAGCCGCCCGGCCCGGCCGAGGGTGCCGGAGAACTCGCCCTTGAGGGCGGTGTGACCGGACAGGGTGTTGGTCACCTGAAGCAGGTTCTTCAAGACCCAGACCGACCAGAGCGTCGCGTGCGACGTTGCGTCCGCGGGCCTGGCCGGGAGAAATCTCGCGGATAGAATGAGGGCAGGCTGTCAGACAACTGGCGGGAACCCAGCGGGATTTAGTCTGGTCTAAATTTTGTGCAAACCAGGCATGGAATATGCTTCGAGTAAAGTAGAAGGAGGTCCCGCCATGCTGCCGATCAGAGATGACTTGCGGCCCCGCTCGCCCGCCTATGTGACCTGGGCGTTGTTGGGTTTGAATGCTGCTGTCTTCCTGTTCCAGCTTGGGTTGCCGGAGTGGGCGCTCGAGCGGCTCTACCTCTTGTGGGGCATCGTGCCGGCCCGGTTGACCGACCCGGAATGGGCATGGTGGCACGGGTTCCGCGGGAGCGGGACGCTCACGCTGTTAACCAGCATGTTCCTGCATGGCGGCTGGTTCCATTTCCTGGCCAATGCCTGGACACTGTGGCTGTTCGGGGACGACGTCGAGGATCGGCTGGGTCATCTGCCCTACCTGGCCTTGTATCTGGGAACGGGGCTGGCGGCTGGCTTGACGCACGTCTGGCTCTTCCCCGACTCGACGTTACCGACGATTGGGGCGTCTGGGGCCATTTCTGGAGTGATGGGCGCCTTCCTGGTGTTGTTCCCCGCGGCGCGGCTTCATGTGCTGGTGCCGATCTTCTTCCTCGTCGACATCTGGCGGATCCCGGCGGCGCTCTATCTGCCGGTCTGGTTTTTCGGGCAGTTGTTCTCGGGAACGCTGGCCCTGGCCGCCCCTGGGTTTGGCGGGGTGGCTTTCTGGGCCCACATCGGCGGGTTCGTCACCGGCCTGGCCTGGGCCCGCTGGTGGTTGGCGGAAGCAGCCGCGCGGGCTCGTGAGCCGGAGTACATCCCGCCTCGAGTTGCCCCCGAGGTCATTCGCGGTCCCGGCTTCATCATCCTCCAACGGTGGTAAGTGGATCCTCCGGCCACTTGCACCATTTTCCCATTCGGTTCTGCTCCACAGGGTCCAAGGTTCGTTCTGACGACCGAGGATGGTATTTCACTGCTGGCCTCCTCCCAGGCCTGAGGAGGGGCCCCTGGCGATGACGGCAACAGAGAGGGGGGGGCCGTCGGGTCTTGACCTCTCGCGTGGTTGTGGTACCATGTGACATGCCCAAGATGCGCGAGGAGGTATTCCCGATGATCCGTTCCGGCCTTCTGTTCCTGTTGGTGGTCTCCCTGGTCGTCGCCACCGGTTGTGGCAACGGCGATGACAAGCCTGTCACCCTGGTGCCGACCACCGTCACCCGCGACGTGGTGTCGTTCACCCAGAGCTTCGTGATGCCCCAGTCCACCGTCAATACCAACGGCAGCCTGCGGGGTCAGACCTGGTGGCAGGATTTCGCCCTGCGGATCAACGGGATCGACTATGCCCCCTCTACCTATACGATCGATGCCACCGCCCAGCCCCCCATGGTCACTCTCACCTTTGCTCTGACCCTCAACAAAAACGCTCTGGGTACGGTCTGGAACGAGTCGAACAAAACCCTGACTGGCATCCAGCTGATCGAAGGCGGGCAGCCCATTCTGACCATCAATGCCACCAAGGGAAACGATCAGGCCACCACCTCGACCGGCACCCCGGCCACGGTCGTCACCAAGTTTTCCATATCGGCCGATCGGGTGACCATCACCCTGATCTCGGGCACGGGAACTCCGGTCCAGGTGATCACCACGGCCAGTGACACTCTCTTCCTCGAAAAAGTCACCTACCTGAAGAATAACGTGGAATATATCCTGGCCTCCGGGGTGACCGACGTCCCCTCCAGCGGGACCACCTTCAAGCTCTATTTCAACACCGAGGTCATCAACCACACCACCTGGACTGCTACGGTGACCAACATCGATAGCACCAGGTCTTTCCAGCTCGACAGCGGGGTCCCCGCGGATCGCGATCTTTTCATTGTCACCCCCACCGTCATGGGCGGCAAGTCGGTGATGACCGTGGTGGTCCATGGCTATGCCGGCCGCCAGTTGAAAGGCAACACCAACTACCGCGTCACCTTGACCTCTTCTTCGATCGCCCGGAATGACAAGCCGACCGTCACTTTCCCGGCCAACGTCACCCGCACCTTCCGCACTGCCCCCTGAGCGGGGGGAGTTGCCCAACCAATCGACCGGCCTTTCTCTCGCGAGGGAGGCCGGTTTTTCATTCTGCCCTCATCTGAGCCTGGTGCAGACCTCCAGCCGAGTGCCGGCCGATTCAACCGGGCCTCGGTTCGGTGCGGATTTGCGAACCGATGGAATGCGAAAGAGGGGCCTTTTGGGCGTTCGTGCCTCGTACTCATGGCCCCACGCCAGGGAACCCCGGAAGCGGCAACCGGTGGAAAAGCGCCTCTGTCGGATTTGTGCCCCGCCCCCGCTATCGTCGCAGCGCATTGCCGTTTCGGGCGGGGCTTGCCTATAATGGGCCCGCATGTCATCGATGCATCTTCCGCCCGCGGCTGACCGGCGGCCGGCCGCCCTGCGCACCTGGATCCTGCTGACCTTGGTCGGCGGGTTCCCCCTGCTGCTGGCCGATTTCGGCCTGGGGGCCCTGCTCGACGCCCGCCGGGAAGCGGCCCGCAGCCTGACCTGGGCCGCCCTGGACGACCTGCTGATCGAGCTGCAACCGCTGGCCGACCCGGGCGAGGCGGCGCGGCGGTCGTGGCGGGCGATGGTCCGGCGGGCCTTGCGGCACCCCCAACCGATGCGCTTCCTGCAGGCCCGCACCCGGGCTCAGGCGCGGCGCTTCCCAGGGATGGCGACCTTCCTCCTGTTCGGGGCCGATGACCGCCTGGTCGCGCAGGTGGGGGGGAAGGAACCCGCTGCCCCCGCCGAAGCCCTGATGGCGGCCCTGCGCCGCGACCGGGGGCGGGTGGCTGGCCGCCTCGCCCCCCGGGCCGCCGCTGTGGCCGACCTGCTTGGCGGTGAGCCTGCCGATCTTGCCGCCCTCGAAACGGCGCCGGGCTGGCTGGCTTTCCCCGATCGGGCGCGCAAGGCGGGTGTCTTCTTTCATCTCGCCCCTTCCTGGGGGTTGCTCGCCTTTTTCCACCGTCATTCCGATCAACCCGGCCTCCAGGGGGAAGCGGACGGGTGGCTCCCCTCCGTCGCCCGGCCCCCAGGGATGACGCTCCTCCGCAGACCCACCTCGCCGCCCGGCAGGGATGGGCCTGGGGTGGCACCGATGGCGCTCCTCCGTGGCCCCCAGGTCGGCCTTCGTCGGGCCTTGCTCGCCCGCTCTACTCCGGAACGGTCGTTGTTCCTGTACGATCTGCAGGCGCGGCGTCTCGTGGCCGGGCCGATGGGCGGTCCACGCCACGACCTCGACACCATCGGGGCCCGCTATGCCCACGAACCCGGGACACGCCTCCGGCAGGGCGGACACCTATGGGCGACTCTGGGGTTGGATTCCCGCTATCTGCTGGCCGCGGCCGCCCCCGATGACGGCGGGACCGCCGATCACGAGCTGAGGACCGCCTTCCGGTGGGGAGAACTCGCTCTGCTGGTCGGTCTGGCGACCGTGCTGTTCTTCCTGACCGCGTCGTCGCAGCGCCCGTTCGTGTCGATCCGCTGGAAGATCCTCGCCCTGTTCGCGCTGACCGCGGTCATTCCCGCCACCATCCTGGGTTTCCTGGCCTGGGACCACCTGCACCAGCGCCGGCAGATCCTCTTCCAGGAGACCTGGCAGCGGCTGGCCGACCTCCTCCGCGATTTCGACGGCAAGCTGGCCCTTGGCCGGATCGAGGCGGAAGCGAGTGTTCGGCGCCTGCTGCCACCGGCGGCTTCCGTACCCCCGGTCCCCCTCGAGCGGTTAGGCCTGGCCTTTGCCGAGCAGATCCCGGAACTGCGCGCCCGGGGCGGATTCCTGTGGCGCCCGGGGGAACCGGTTCGGGAAATCGGTGGGACGTTCCACGGCAACCCCGTCCTGGAGATGCTGGCCTCGCACCTTGCGGGTGCCGTCCCTGCCGGATCGGCTGGGTGGCCAAGGGCTTCCGGCCCGGCGGCGGCTGTGGAAGGAGCGATCCGCGCGGGGGGGCCTCCCGCCGCGGTGCCGGTCCCGGAGCTGCCGTATGGTTGCACCCCATTTCCATTCCCCACGGGTGGGGTCGTGCCGTTCGGGTGGGGTCGGGAGCAGGGCTTCCTTTTTTCCGAGTTGATCGGCCAGGCCAGGCCGAGACCCGCCCTGATCGTGCTGTATTGGCGCTACGAGGATCTGGTCGACTTCCATCTGCGTCGCTTTCTGCCGGTGCGGCCCCTCGAGGACGGCACCCGTCTGGCGGCGGTGCGCGAGACGCCGGTCTATCGGCTGACCGGGGCGGGGCAAACCCCCGAGCGGCCGGACACGGTGCGGGCGGTTTTTCCCATGCGCCCCTGGTTGCGGGTCAACCGGCCCCTGCGGGCCTTCTTCCACGCGTTGCGTCGACGCGGGCAGCTGACCACGGGGATGATCCCCTTCGAAGGGCAGCCGCGCCTGATCGCCGGGTGGCCGGGACAGCAGATGCGTGGGCGGTTGCTGCTGGCGTTCGTGCCGGCCGCTCCCCTCGAGGCGGCACTGGGCGCGCTGCGGACGCGCATGCTCTGGTCGGCGCTGGGAGCGGTGGTGTTCACCGCGCTGTTGGCCCATCTGCTGGCGGGGGCGGTCCTCGGCCCGGTGGCCAATTTGGGGGATGGTCTGCGCGATCTCGCCGCCAAGCGGTACGATCGCCGCTTGCCGCCCGGCGATCGTGACGAGCTGGGCGAGCTGGCCACCGCGTTCAACAGCCTGCTGGAACGGTTCGAGGAGTTAGGCCTCGGTCGCGCGGTGCAGGAACGCCTGTGGCCGCCGGCCTTCCTGGCGGCGGGGGAATGGGCCGTGGCGGGGTTCTCCCTGCCGGCCTCCGAGCTGGGTGGTGATTACTTCGACTACGTGGCGGAAGAGGATGGCAGCCTGACCGTGCTGTTGGGTGACGTCTCGGGCCACGGCGTGCCGGCCTCCCTGATCATGGCGATGGCCAAGGCCACCGTCCTGGCGGCACGCCGGCAGCGGGTCCCGACCTCCGAACTGCTGGCGACGCTCAACGAGGTCGTCTATTCCACGATGGGGAAACGGGCCTTCCTGCCCATGACCCTGGTGCGGACCGGCACCGCCCCCGGCGAGCTCGAGATCTTCAACTGCGGCCACACCTACCCGCACCTGCGCACGGTCGATGGGCGCCTGCGCGAGCAGCCCACGCGCGGCTTCCCCATCGGCATCCGTCCGACCGTCAAGGTCGAGCCGCGGCGGCTGATCTTGCAGCCCGGGGAACGTCTGCTCTGCTACACCGACGGGTTGGCGGAATCGCTGTCACGGGTCAAGGGAGCTTCAGGGTTCGACGAACTCCTGCCTCACTTCATCCGGTGGAGTGGCGAGCCTCTCGATCAGGTGCCCCGCCTGCTGGTCGAGCGCCACCCCTGCGTCCAGGCCGGCCGGCCGCGCCCCGACGACTTCACGGTGGTCGTCCTCGAACGCCGGGTCTGACCGGCGGTTCGGCCCGTCTGACGGTTCCCTGGCACCCAGATGCTGGACACCCGGCCCAAAGCCCTGATTTGAGGAAGCACAGCTCGGGGCCGTCGAGCCGGCTGGCCTCGTCGATGATGGTGGCCACCGGCTTGGTGAAGTAGCGGTTGTCCCAGGCGCGGGCGATGGCGCAGAAGGCGCACTTGGGAAACGGTGCTGATGCAGGTCGGCCAGTATGCAGGACCGCCGCTTCAATAGCCTGTTCAAGAGCTGACCTTCTCTCCTGTCCGTCTTTCCGGCCGGCCGAACCCCCTCGGGGGGTTCGGCCGGTCGACTTTTTCTCGGCCTCGGCATCCCCAAGGCCCCCTTTCCTTTGCCTCGCTTCGATCGGCTGGTCCTCTGCCACGTTCGAACGCGCATGGGAAAGGCCCCCCCAACCCCTGTTAGGCGTAAACTCAAGTGTAACAGGCCACCAGGCTTCGGTGAGAACGGAGCGGCCTGGGATGAGCGCGCGCTACATTCTTCCCCCAGCCTCCCAAATGGGTGGCCTTGGCCAGGGGGAGAGGGGGCATACCCCTTAGGTGTCGGTTCCCCCATCCGCCGTCGGGGTGGAACAGGCCTCGAGGGGATCGGCCCTGACCGGCCAGGCAGGACGGGATCTGGTCAGGAACTCGCCAGGAAGGTGGCCAGGAGGGCAATGCGGTCGAGGGAATCGGCCAGGCGGATGTACTCGTGGCGCGCGTGACAACCGCCGCCGACCGCGCCGAGGCCGTCGAGGGTCGGCACGCCCAGCGCCGCGGTGAAGTTGCCATCCGAGCCGCCGCCGACCACCGCGCCCTCGAGGGTGAGACCGATCGCGTGGCCCAGGTCGCGGCACCTGTCGAACAGCGGCTGATGCAACGGCCCCGGCTCAAACGGCGGTCGGTTGAGTCCGCCGCCGATGGACAAGGTGACGCGGTCATCGTGGGGTTTGTACCCACGCAACGCTCCGTCGACCCTGGTCGCCTCGGTCATGGCCAGGACGCGCACGTCGAGCGAGGCGACCGCTTCCTCGGCGATGACGTTGGTCACCGACCCGCCGCGGGCGACGGTCAGGTTGACGGTGGTGCCGCGGTCGGGGGCGTTCAGATCTTCGGCGGCGAAAAGAAAGTGGGCCAGCTCGCGCAGGGCCGAGGCTCCCTTTTCCGGCTCGGTGCCGGCGTGGGCACTGCGACCGCGGAAGGTGACGGCGTAATTGCCTACCCCCTTGCGGCCGATCTTCAGGGCACCGTCCTCGCGTGCCGGCTCGAGGACGAGGACACGGTCGTGCTGGCGGGCCAGGTCTTCGATGATGGGTCGGGAATGGTCGCTGCCGGTCTCTTCGTCTGAGGTCACGAGGAACGTGACCGGCCCTACCGGCCCATCGCCCAGGCGGGTGAGCGCGTCCACGGCCAGGGCGCCGGCGACGATGCCCGCTTTCATGTCGGCGACGCCGGGGCCCCGGATGACATCACCCTCGCGGGCGAACGGCATCTGGGCCAGGGTGCCCCGGGGCCAGACCGTATCGTAGTGGGCCAGCAGGAGGGTGCGTGGACCCGGAGCCGATCCGTCGGTTGGCTCCTTTGGAGGACCTTCCCCCGAACTCCCTCGTTGACTCTTCGATCGCCCCGGGGACCTGCCGATGAGTATGTCGCCCACCTCGACCATGGTCCGACGCTCGACACGAAACCCACATCGGCCGAGGAGAGCCGCGATGGTATCGGCGCACCGGTCGGCGGCCGCCTTGTCGGCGGAGGGCGACTCGGTTTCTGCCAGTTCCCGCAAAGTTTCGAGATATTCGTCCGTCTTGCCGGCCAGATGTTCCCGCAGGCGGTGGATCATGAGGGAACCTCCTGAGATTACGTCATTTCTACCGCACCGGTGCAGAACAAGCAAGAAAGCGGCGACCCGGCCAGGGCCTTTGGGGCCACCGGCCGGGTCTGGTCGGATTGGGTCAGGCTTGTCTCGGCTGGTCAGGCTGGTCAGGCTGGTCGAGTTAGTCAGGCTGGTTGAGTTGGTCAGGCTGGTCGAGTTGGTCAGGCTGGCCGAGTTGGTCAGGCTGGTCAGGCTGGGTCAGGGCTGGCGGGCGGTCAGCGGATCGGAGCGCCGATCGGCACGTACCGGGAGTGGTAGGCCCCGCCGGTGACCGAGACCGAGATCGCGTCGCCGCCCAGGCCGATCCCGACCCCGCCGGTGGTGGTGGTCTTGGGGTAGGGGGAGCGGGGGTCGCGGCAGACGGACTGGCCGACGGATCCGTAAGGGCCGGCCCCGCCGCTGAGGGAACCGCCGACGCAGACGGTGCCGTTGGTGGAGATCGAAGCCTTGCCGCCGAAGGCGCTCACGCCGAACGAGATACCCGCCGGATCACGGCCATTCCCGGAGACGGTCACCGAGAAGGGGCCGACGTTGGCACTGACATATCCGCCAGTGGAAGGAGGCGGCACGGGGGCGGCGGGCCGGCGGGGGGGAGGGGCGGGACGCCGGGAGCTGGGGCTGACGGCGGGCGAGTCATAGGAATCGCCCGAACTGAGGCGCACGGCCTGGTCGTTGAAGGGGCCGGCCAGCAGGGGGGTGGTCAGGGCCAGGGTCGCCAGGACCGCCAGGAGGATCGGGAACCGGGTGAAGCTCACGTGCTGACTGGTCATCGTTCGTTCTCCTTCCTCGTTTTCGTGTGTTCGATCGCGGGGCCGATTTCACCCTGAAGACGATCACCCCCCCCCGCCGGCATTACACAAAAATTCCGCCGCCGGGAAGGAACCACGCAGATCATCTTTGGAAGCTGGTTTCAGCCCGATTCCTCCCTCGACGATCGACGGACGGCCCCCTATGCCCCTTCCCCCCCTTCCCCAATCTCCTTCCGGGATCAAGGGCTCATTCCTGATGCTGGAGTCTCCCTTTCTCCTTATTTGCCGCTCGATTGCTTCCTCAGCCCCTCTGCAATCTTTGTGCGGGACGGACGTTGGCCATTTTCCTTGCAGTGCGCGAGGGAACCCTGGAGGAAAAAACCAGGGGGAGGAGAAGAGGGCTGGCTGTTCCCGTTGGCCGAGATGTTCCAGTAGCGGAAATTCCGTGTAATGTGCCGGCCCGGTCATCCGTCTCAGGGGGTGACTACAAGGCGATGATGCCCATGAGGCGACGGGGCATCACCCCGCGAAAGGTGGAAATCAGGTGCTAAACATGGTATCAATCCAACACCGGCGGTTTGCCACCGCCCCCACGGGGGAGACCACATTCCATACTGATACCTTCCCCCAGGTCGCAGAGGAGAGCAATGACCCTCGGTTCGCACCTTCCCGATGCCGAACTGGTCGTCCGCGTGCAGAACGGCGACCGGCAGTGGTTCGATACCCTCGTCGACCGCCACTTCCCTCTGCTCGTGGGGTTGTTGCGGGCGCGGGGGGCACCTGCCCCGGTGGCCGAGGATGTGGCGCAGGAATCCTTCCTGAAGGCGTTTCTCAACATCCGGCAGTTTGATCCCAAGAACAAGTTCTTCAACTTCGTGGCGGCCATCGCCAAGAATGCCCTGATCGATCTGGTGCGGCGCCGGCGGGTCGAGGAGCGCGTGCTCCTGGCCATTCCGCCCGCCGAGCTGCCCGACCCCGAATCTGAAGCGGTCAAACGGGTGGCGATGCAGGATTTCCTGGCCACCCTGAACGAGGAGACGAGGTTCCTCATCGAGGCCCGCGTGTTCAAGGGCTTGTCGTTCGCCGATCTGGCCGAACTGACCGGCGAGACCGAAAATGCCCTGCGGGTCAAGGTCCATCGGGCCCTGGCGAAGCTGACAGGGCCCACGGCCAAGGAGGCGGACCATGAGCCAGTCCGGTGAGTGCGATCGCATCCAGGAAGCCCTGATCGATGGGAAGGGAACCGTTCCCGCCGTCCTGCAGCACCTGGCCGCCTGCCCGTCCTGCCGGGAGTTCCAGAGCCGGCTGGGCGATCTGCAGGGACTGGGCTCCCTCTACCGGCCCGCAGCGTTTGCCGCCGGGGCCGAGCGCATCAAGAACTTGATCCATCAGACTCCATTCCCCGGCGACGGGGGCGGGGGCACCTGCCCCGGCTCCGCTCCCGGACTTAGCGCCGGCGCGGCCGCTGGAGCAGGGGCCACCGGAGGCCTGGCCGGCCTGGGTGGCACCGCCGTGGTGGTCGTGGCGACCCTGGCCATCGGCGGGTGGTGGGCGACCCAGCCACGGAGCGGGTTGTCTGGCCCCGACCCCAAACCGGCTGTCAGTGTCCCCGTGGGGCCCACGGGTGCGGCGGGAAGCACCGCCCTGACCGCCTCCGCCGCCACCCTCGCCGCCCCCGCCTCCCTCGCGGGCGCGATCACCCCCTTCACCACGTCCGCCCCGTCGTCCGCCACCGTGGGAGCCGCCGGCCCCGGGGCCGACGTCGACGCCGGCCACTGACCGTTCGGGAGATTCTCGAAGCCGAGCAGGCCCGGTTGCGCCGCCTGGCGAGCGAATCGATGGGGTTCCTGCCCAACGAGGATCAGAAGAAAGCGCTGCGCCAGGAAGTGGCGGCCGTGGGACGGGGTCTGCCCGACCTCGAACGCGAAGGCGGCCGCACGCTCACCGCTCTGACTGGAGAATCCGCCGTTGTGGCGGCCGCCCTCGACCGGTTTGAAGAGGCCAAGAGCGACCTGCAGTTCTGCCTGAGGCGCTTGGTCAAGCTGGCCCAGAGCTTGTTCGAGCGTTCCGGAGCTCCCCCCGAACCACCGTCGCGACCCGTTCATCGCCGGTCTCCGGCTGGGGCGGGTCGCGACGACCCTCTCCTAATCTTTGTCCAAGAGGGGAACGGCCGGTGGTGGTGCGGAAACGGCGTCCTCAGCTCCGGAGCAGATCGAGCGCGTCGGTTTCGCTGGGGGCGTGCGGCACCTGGGTCAGGACCTCCATGAAGGTCAGCAGCTCGACCTGGCTCTTGTCGAGCCCGAAGAACACGAGGTCGCCAGAGAAATCGCCGGTCACCCGCTCCATGAGCTCGATCAGCCACGCCACTCCCGGGCTGGCGATGGCCGGGCAGTGGGTGATGCCCAGCGCCAGCCGGACGTGCCCGCCCCGCAGGAGGGGTTCGCTGACGCGCATCAGTTCTTCTCCTGCCTCTTCGCCCAGATAGCCCTGGAACCGGATCACGGCGGTATCCGCGTCGATGATCTCAGTCTCGATGGAATGGTGGCCTGTCGTACTCATGACCCCCCTATGGTATCACAGGTGAGGGAACGCTTCCGGTTTGGTGGCCGGAGTGCAGGCCCAATGCCTGCTTCTTGAGGTGGGGGCGGGCATGGAAGCCCTCTCTGCGGGCAGGCCGCTCCATTCGCTCCGAGGGCCAGCCAGGCGTAGCCGAATCGACGTCCCGCGAAGCTCGGAGGGCCGGGGCCGCCCCGCCCGGGGGCGGCCCAGGGCGTCGGCGAGGTTGGAATCAGATTCGAGCCTGGCCGAGTCTGAGGCCACAGGGCCGCCCCTCGGCCGAGTCGAGCTGGCAGAATGGGCTCGGAAACAAACCCGGCCCCAGGCCCTGGTTGCCAGGACGATGGCCGGCGAAGCACGTGACCCTGTTTGGCCTGAGGCACTTCCTGACCGGGCGCTGGGAAACTGGTAAGATGGTGACCGGGCCCGACGGGATGATGCCACCCATGCGGAGCCGATCCAGCTCGGGGCCTGGGGAGCGAACCGATGGCCGGGTGCCGGGAAAGGGGAATGGGAATGAGCGGCGAGCAGTTTCTGCGACGTGACCTGGAAGCTCCCTTCCGCTCGTTCCGGTTGATGGCGATCGAGGAGATCATCCGGCGCGGCGAGGCCGATCCCTGGGTGCCGATCCTCGAAGAACGGCGCGGTCGGGAAGACGACGAAGAATGCCGGATCGCCCTGGAGCATGCCCTCCACATCCTGCGTACACGGGTGAGCGGTTCGGGGGACGGAGCGGCCGGGACGAGCGTGACAGCCGCGGCGGTTGGCCCCGATAACGCGGGGGGTGGCGCTTCCGCATCTGCGGCGCAGACAACGGCGCGACACGAAGCGATGGCGGAGGCTTTCCTTGGCGCTTTTCGGGAGGCCGGGCCCGCGCGGCAGGCCAGCTCGTTGGTTTCGGCTTCGGGGGCCCTCCAGCGCGCGCTCGTTCCTCACGTGGCGGAGCTGGTGGCGGCCGCGGCCCATCCGTTGGTGCAGGCCCGGGTCCTGCGTCTCTGGGCGGGGGAATGGCCGGCGTCCGCGTTGCCCCTGGCGGTGTCGCTGTTGCGGGCTGACAGTCTGGCGGTGCGGTTGGCCGCCCTCGAGTTGCTGGCTCGGCAAGCGCCCGACCGGTTGCTGCAGAGCCTGCCCCGGCTGTTGGTGCATCCCGAGCCGCGGTTGCGGGGGCTGGCCATTCGCGGCCTCCTGCGACTCGACCCGGCCGAGGCCTTCGCGCATCTGGCCGCCCTCTTCCATAGTGCCGATCCCCAGCATCGACGGGCGGCTCTGCTGGCCAGCGTCCATTTCCCCTTCGACCGGGTCAAGCCTCTTTATCTCGAACTGCTCGCCACCGAGACCGATCCCGACCTGCTCGAACGCGCTCTGTTGATCGTCCGCAACAACCCCGACCCCGACTTGCCGTTCCAGATCCTCGAACTGGCCGATGAGGACGAACCCCGGCGAATTCGGCACCTGCAACCGCTGGTGCTCGATCTCTGTCAGGCGTTGGCGGCCTCCGGTCTGCTGCCGGGCGACGAAACCGAATTCCGTCGCCGCCTGCAGGAGCATGCCGAGGACCGGGCGGCCCGGCGCTGGGTACATCGCTTCCTGACCACGCTCGACGACCGCGAGCCTGAAGAGAACGAAGTGCTGGCCAGGGCCGCCGCCCATTCGCCGGTGGTCGCCCGTCAACTGGCGGACGCCCCCACCTGGGATCTGGACCCGTCCGCCCGCACCTGGATCACGACCTGGTTGAACCCCGACTTGAGGGAAAGCCCCGCCCTTCCCTCCGCCGGCTCCGCCGCTCCGTCCGCCGCTTTCTTTGACGGTCCTGCGGCCGGTCCCGCCGCTGGTCCTGCGGCTGGTCCTGCGGCCGGTCCCGCCGCCGATTCCGCACCTGGCTCCTCTCGCGTTTTCAGGAGCGAGCCGGTCGGCGGGGTTCCGGCGTCTGCCGACCCGGCGACTTCCGGTCTGATTCGGTGGTTGGCGGCGCTCGATGCCGACTGGGTCGCCGCCCGTGTCGATGACCTGCGCCGCCGCCTGCGGGCCGCCGATACCCCGCCCGCCGTGCTGGCGGTCGAGTTGCGCACCCTCCTGCGAACCGGCTCGGCCGGCTTCCTGGCCGAGGCCGAGGCCTTGCTGGGGCACGCCGATCCCCGGGTGGTGGGGGCGGCGCTCGAATATCTCGGCTCCTTCCAGCCCGAGCGCCTGATCGTGTCGCTCGGCCGGTTCCTCAAATCGGGGCGCTCTTCGGTACGGCGAGCGGCCCTCAAGGCCCTGCGCGCCATCGACCAGACCCAGGCCGTCTCCGCCTTGCGGGTGATGATCGAGGGGACGGTGGTCCAGCAGAAGATGGGTCTGGAGTGCCTGATCCATTTCGAGTTCGCGGTGGTGCGCGAGCTGGTCGGGACGCTGATCAGGCGGGGAGGCAGCGACGAGATCCGGCGCGGGGCCTGGCTGCTGCTCGCCAACAACCCCGGTCCCGAGAACTTCCCGCTGCTGTTTGCCCTCCGGCAGGAGTTTGCCGCCGGGGGCGCCGATCTCGGGCAGGCTGCCCAGGCCGATCGACTGCTGGCCGAGACGTTCGCCCAGCTCGACCGGCTGGGACGGCGTCCGGCGCCGAGCCTCGAGGCACTGCTCGCGCGCTTGCAGCAGGAATGGGAAGAGGCGGAAGCCGGTCGGCGGGCCCCTCTCAAGCCGTATAGCGCGGCCCGCCTGCACGGGCCGGGCGGGCGGCGCTGGTGGGAACCATGGCTCGACCTGCTGCGCGGCGATCTCGACCCGGAGACCCGTCAGCAGCTCGGGCAGATCTGGCGTGGACCGGCCCTCGTCGGCCTGGTTCTGATCGGTCTGGCGTGGTTCGGCCTGCTGTCGTCGGTCGAGCGTCCCGCCACCTCCCCCGCGCCAGGGGGGCCCCTTCCCGCGGTGCCGACCCGCATCCAAGGCGTGGTCACCGAGTCGGCCTCGGACTGGCTGCGGATCACCACCCCCGCCGGTGAAGAGCATCAGGTCATGGCCCCGCCCGGGAGCTCTTTTTCTCCCGGGCTGGTCCAGCGGCCTGTCGATCTCACCGTTCTGCCGTTCCGCCGTGAGGGGGACCGGCTGGTCCGCAGCACCTTCGTTCGTTGGGAGTCCCCCCCATGAGGCATGGGCGTCGGGGGCTCACTCTGCTCATCCTTCTCGCCCTGGCGATCCTGGCGGTGGGCTTCGCGCTGATCTACCTCCAGATGTCGCGACATGGGCAGCTGGTGTCTTTCCGGTTCGAGCAGGCCGAGACGGTGCGCGGATTGGCCGAATCGGCGATGGAGGAAGCCTTCGCCTGGCTGCACCGCGAATGTTCCGACTTCCGCAGTGCCACGGCGGCCTGGGTGCGGGAACGCCCTGCGAAGTCGCTCACCATCCCCCTTCCGGCCGTCCGGCGGCTGTTGCCGACCGAGTTGCGGGGGGGCCAGTTTGTGGAACTGGCGGCCGAGGCCCGACTGGTTGACTTCCGCTCCAACGATCACGACGGTGCTCCCTTCTTCCGCCCGGCAGACGGTTCGCCGGGCGAGGGGGTCGGCACTCTCGAATGCCGGATCACCGCCACCCTCTGGCAGCGCGGCCTGCTCGGCCGTACCCGCCTCGCCACCGGCCACCTGATTCGGCACCACGACCTCTGGGTGGTCAGCATGGTCACCCCGCGGGACAATACCCGCCCACGCGCCGCCTATGCCCACAATTTCGCCCTTGACCACGTGCTGTTGGTGCGGGATGGGCTGGCCGAGTTCCGCGAAAGCGGGGGGCGGTCGCTGAACACGGCCGCCTTCACCTTCACGATCACCCAAGACGACCTGCCGGCCGGTCGCCGGGGGAAGGTCTTCTTCGGCGGCACCGACAGCACGAAGCCGTCGACGGCCGCGGCGGGGCAGCTGCCGCGCGAGAACTACGTCTTCCTGAACCTCGCCCCCCCATTCGAGCGGCTCATTCCCCCGCCGCTCATGACGGAATACCGCATCCCCCAAGATGATGTGCTGACGCTCGTTCCGAGCTGGGATTCGCCGGGCGATTGGCAGGGCATCGAGGGCGTCTTCCCCTTCGCCCATCGACCGCTGTTCCACGCCGCACCCGTTACGTCTGAAGACCGGTTCTGGGAGAAGAACCGGGACTTGCTGGCTCTCACCCTCGAGGGCGCCGCCGCCAATCTCGACCCCGGGTTGGCCATCGTCTCGGGCGATCCCGGGAGGGCGGCCGATCCCGGCTTCGTTGGTTCGATCCTTGAAGGTGCCATCCGCCAGCGGTTCCATGTGTTCAGTCATTTCTATGTCGATCTCGACAAGGCGAGCCTCTTCCTCGACGGGGCCTGGACCGCGATCCGCAGCCGCGCCGATCTGGCCGCCGAGGCCGATCAGCTGAAAGACCTGGCCTATCGGACACCCTGTGTGCCGTTGCCGTCGGTGCCGCCTCCCGACATGACCAGCGAACAGGTTGCTTTCCTGACCGCCCTGCCCGAGGTCGATGGCCGGCACCCGCCGCTGCTCACTTCGAAAGCCGAAGCCTCGTTCAAATACGGCACGACGAGCGGCGATCCGGCCCACCCGCCCGTCGCCGACCAGTTTCCCCTTCCCCGGTTTTTCGATCGGACGGGGCTGGCGATCGATGAGGCGACGACCGGCCCCACCGGGTTCCGGCCCTGGGGGCACTTCAGCCTGTGGCATCGCCGGCAGTGCCCCGCCGACCCTGCGACCCTCGAGGGCTTGGGCCTGCTCGATTCCCGGCGTCGGGTGGTGCGGCTGAACGGCATTGTTCACGTGGCGGGTGATCTGTCATTGGGCGATCCGGAGAGCCCGTGGACGGTCGAAGGCCAGGGCGTGCTGGTCGCTCCGGCCATCACCGTGCGGGGAAGCCTGGTCAAGGCGCGGCCCGATGACCTGTGCGTGCTCTTCGCCCGGCGCGGTCCAATCGTGGTCGAGACCGACCGCCGCATCGAGGCCGCCCTCGTCGCGGTCAACGACGCCAAGACCGGGGCTGTGCTGGCGCGCCGCGCCCTTGACCTGCGGGGGGCGATTGTCGTCGACCGACTGGCCACCGAGCGCTGGGCGATCGGGGTGGCCCACCGGCTGGCCTACGATCCGGCGCTGAAGTCGCCCGATCGTGCCAGCTATGTGGTCAACCTGTCGCGCTGGGTCAGCTTTCATCGATGGATCCCTGATGCTCCGGAGGGTGCCCCATGACCTGTCGGAAAATGGACAATGGCCCGCGGAACAGGCAGGATGTCTGGGAAAATCGAGGCGTTCTTTCGGCCCGAACATCTGCAGGCCACCTTCGCCCGCCCGCGCGATGCCGAGATGCCCGGCGCGGGTTCACCCTGGTCGAGGTGCTGATCTCGCTGTTGATCCTGTCGCTGGTGCTGATCGGGGCGCTGGTGATGGTGAGCCGCTCTCGGTTGGGGGCCATGGATGCCCAGTTCGAGTTCCTCGCCGTCCAGATGGCCCTGGAGCCCATCGAGGTCTTCCGGGGCTTGGGGGCGGCCTGGGTGAAGGACTACCATGCCCACCCGCTGCCCGAGTTTCCGCTGGGCACCAACGTGATCGAACCGGGGCGCGGCGTCTTGCACCGGCCGGTCGACTGCGCCCTGTTCGAGCGCGAGATCACCCTGACTCCCGTCTCCGCGCCGGTCGCCGGAGTGCTGGTCGAAGTACGGGTGAGGCCCCGGGGGGCCACCCGGGCCCAGGTCTGGCTGCGGCGCGAGGAGGTGGCGATGACCGCCCTGCTGGTGGAGCAACCGCGATGAGCCGACGCTTCGCTGGTGTCTTGCCTTCCCTGCGTGAAACGCGCCGGGCAGGCGGATACACCCTCGTCGAGATCCTGGTCGCGGTGACCCTGGCCATCCTCCTGCTCGGGGTTGCCTGGCGGGTGTTGCGGGCCAACCTCGACAGTTCTCTCCATGGCATCAGACAGGTCGATCTGACGCTCGAGGCCCGGCGGGTCATCCAGCAGATCCATCAGGATCTGAAGATGTCCTGCTTCGAGCGCGGCCCCGAGGGGTTTGTGCAGGATTTCGCCCGGCTGGTGCAGGTGCGTCCGGGATCCGGTTCCCACCCGCTCGAGGGCATGACCTGGTCGTTCCTGCGGTTCCCACACGAGGGGGAAGTGACCGCCGCCTGCTCGACCGCCATCCGCACCGGCCCCGCTCCGCGGTTCGCAGTGCGCGTCACCTACCGGTTGCAGGCCGCTCCCACCCGGCCAGGCCCCTTCT
This sequence comes from Candidatus Ozemibacteraceae bacterium, assembly GCA_937998695.1. Taxonomy (GTDB): domain Bacteria; phylum Muiribacteriota; class Ozemobacteria; order Ozemobacterales; family Ozemobacteraceae; genus Ozemobacter. The sequence continues at coordinate 19,515 of CALLCO010000204.1, read as the reverse complement.
GGCAGTTGGTCCGCACCGAAGTGCCACCTCCCGGCCTGCCGGAGGGACGGGTGCGCACGCAGGTGTTGTCGTCCCAGGTGAACTTCCTGGCCATCCAGCCCGTCGAGCTGGGGGCGGCGGCGACAGGCCGGTTGTTCTGTTTTCATATCACGCTGCAACTGGGAAAGCCGGCGGCCGGGACGGGCCCAAGGACAGGCCCCGGTCCCGGGCCGCAGATCATCGATGTTTCCGACGTGGTCTATTCCGAGTTTTTCAACGCGGTGTGGAACCATCCCCACATGAACTATGTCTGGCACGCTCCGATCGTCGGCCCCGCCTTCTGACTCAGTCGGCCGTGCCGGCCATCGGGGATCGGCTCCCCGTTCCGGTCAGTGACCTCCCAGGGGTTGAGAAACTGCGGTAGTCATATTAGGGGCGCGCGGGAGGGCGCGATAGAAGAATCCCCGGGCGTTCCCCTGGGGACCGCCAGGTCGGAGACATTGATTATGAGCTGGTTCATTCCCACCATGACCGCGATCTCGCGTTGATCGAGGCCTTTCTCGCGATGCAGCGACCGGATCATCCGCGGTCAAGCCCGGAAGGCTCCGGTGGCCTCGGAGGTCGAGTCTGCTTCCCCGTGCCGGGCAATGATGAGCAGGGTCATGTCATCGGTGGGGGGAATGCCCTGGCGTGCGGCGTCGTGCCAAGCCATCAAGGCCTCCCAGCCGGCCCGGGGGTTGCTGCCGACCAGGCGGGCGGCGGCAGCCTGGAAGGGGGCGAAGCCCAGCATCCCGCCGGGAGTCCTGGCTTCGATCAGACCGTCGGTGAACAGCAGCCAGCGGTGACCAGGGCTGAACTCCTCGATCAGCTCCTTCCCCTGCCATGAGCTGCTGACCCCCAGGGGCTTGGAAGGAAGCGCCACCTCCTGCCACGTGTCCGGCCCGGTGAGCTGCACCGCCGGGCATTGGCCGGCGTTGGCAAAGCTGAGTCGGTGCGTCCGCATGTCCAGGAGGCCCACCGCGCACGTCATCATGCTGCCCCGGCGCAACGTGGCCCGCAGCACTTGGTTGAGGATCGTCAGGAAGCCGGACGCCGTCGTCCCGCGCGGGATCTCCCGCTCGACCAGCGCCTTGGCCATCGCCATGACCAGCGCCGCGCCCACCCCGTGCCCCGCCACGTCGCCGACCAAAAAGAACAGTCGGTTCCCGGGCAGCACTTTCAGATCGAAATAGTCGCCCGACAGGGCGGTCAGGAACCGGCTGCGCCCAAACACCCGATACTCGCCCCAGACGATCTCCTCGCGCGGCATCAGGTTCTCCTGGACGAACCGGCCGACCTCGAGGTCGGCGAGCCCCTCCATGACCTGGTTGAAGGTGGCGGCTAGGCGCCCCAGTTCGTCGGGTGGGCCGACCGGCACCCGGTGCCGGAAGTCGCGTCGCTGGATGGCTTCCACCCCCCGCGACACGTCCGCCACCGGCACCAGGAAACCCTCGGACAGGTGGCCACCGAGCCCCAGGGCGAGCAGGGCGATGCCGGCCAGGAATAGTCCCAGTCCGAACCTGAACTGGTGAAGGTCGCGCTGGATGTCGCTCTCGGTTCGCGCCCCCCACAGGATCAGGCCATTCATTTCCCGGGCGGCGAACCCGACCAGCAATCGGGGGGCGTCACCTTTCCCCACCCGGAATGATGTGCTCTGACGCGCGTTCAGCAGCGGGGCCAACCGCTGGAACAACCGCGGGTTTAGCCGGTCGAGCTCTGTTGGGGCGGCCACGATCCCCCCCGTCGGGGTGGTTGCCCACAGCCGTCCGCCGGGAATAAGGCGTTGCTGCTCAAGGAGGTGCTTGCGGACGAACTGGGTGTGCAAGTGCTGCCGTTGCCAGGTGAGCACGATAAACCGGCGACTGATTCCCGAGCGATCCTTGATGGCGTGCATGAAGGCGTAGGTCTGTTCGCCCGAAAGATCGAAATACACGATTTTGCCCAGGTCGCGCAGGATCCCTTTCCAACTCTCCTCGTCGCCCCCGATGGCCGACCAGACGAGGTCGGTTGCCTGGCCCGCCTCGGTGGGGGGTTCCTGATTGAGATCGCGCAACGCTTTGGCCGAAAGCTTGCCGATAAACCGCCGTTCGCTTTCGGTCCCTTCATCCCCGGGCGGGGGGTGGGAATAGACGACCTGGCCCGCTTGATCGAACAGGTAGAGTTTCTCGACCTGGAACTGTCGACGGAACCAGCGACTCCTCCGCTGGGGCACGGGCGGCCGTTTCCCCCCCCAGCCGAAGGACAGGTCGATGGCCTCGCGCAGGCGGTCGTTCAACAGGGACAGTTCGCGCAGAAACTGCTGGTCGAAGCCGCGCAAGGTATCCTGGATCTCGGTTTCGGCGCGGGCCCGCAGGATGCCCTCCTGGCGGGAAAGGTAATCGACCCCCAACAACCACACCGCCAGCAGGGGAAGCCCGGCCATGAACAGAAACAACAGGATCAGGCGATGTCGGATCGACAGGGTGAGCGGCCAGCGCCCGCTGAATACCCGGAAACTCCCCACGTGGATCAGGAACCCGAGGAGGGCTCCGCCGAGAACGAGCCACCACCGGGCTTGCTGTGCGATCTTGTCGCTGGGGGCGGGACGCTGCAGCCACAGCAGCAGTCCTGGATGGATACGGCGGAAGATGACCAGGCTTGTCCGGCCGAAATACCGGGCCTGCCCGGTGCGCTCGAAAGCGAGGTGGGCCGCGGCCACCTCGGGATGAAGCGGTTTGGTTTCGCTGGGGATGAGTGTCCCGGCCCGCCAGCCCATCGGCCCGCGTCGCCGGTTCAAGCGTCGCACCAGAACGTCGAGCGCTCGTCGAGCCCAGTCGGGCCGTTGGTTGATGTGGGCGAACAGCGCTCCCTCAGCGGTGAGGTGGATGAAGAAGAAGGTCTTCTCTTCCCCGAACCGGGTTTCCGCCATGATGGTCGACTGTCCCGGACCCAGCGGGGCCAGGAAATCCCTGCGGGCCTGGGGCCCGATGAACGGCCAGATTCGCTCCTGGAATCGTCGGCGCAGGTCATCATGCTGTGGGTCGTTGCGCCACTTCGACACCGCCACCTGATACAACTCGCGGATGACCCGGCGTGGCGCCTGGGGAGAAGAGCATTCGGCGATCAGATCGCCATTTCGGTCGGTGACATACCAATGGAAGAACCTGGGAAACTCGCGATCGAGAAGACGTTGCCAGCGCCGCAAAATGGCTGGTCGCCGGGCCGGAAAAGCCGAGGCCTCGTCATGGACGCGCTGCAGAGAACGAGAAATAAACCCTCGTGTGTTCCCCTGGACCGCCAAATCGGAGACATGGATTTCGAGCTGGTTCATGGCCTGTTCCCGGGCCTGGGTTTCGCGGCGGGTCCACAGCGTTCCCATGCCGAAATTGAGCAACAGGAACGGGAGGTGGAAGAAGACGACCATGGCGATCAGCCACTTGCCCCACGGAAACCAGAAAAAGCCGACGGGTCGCCGGGAGCCGTCGGGGTTGGCCGGAGGCCACGGCCCGCCTGCCGGGAGGGGGGGGTGGCGGGCGAAGGCAGGTGGCGGTTGGTTCATGATCGGCTTGCATGATACCATCCATGGACCCTTCTTCGCCTTCCGAAAAATGCGTTTCCGGCTTTGATCAGGGTTTCGCTGCACGGGCCAGCCTCTTGCGGAAATTTTTGTAATGGTTCACGGGGGTGGTTCGTCCTTCAGGAGACTCCGGAAACGACGGGAATGAGGAGGTTGTCCATGACCACACTAGAACGGCAGGCGCTTCTGTGCGGACTGCTGGGCGTCTATGGACTCTGGATCGGGCTGTTGTTTGGGGCGACCTTGGCGTGAGGTCTTGCTTTGGCTTGAGGAAAATGGCACTGTGGTGATGGTCGGTATTGCCGTTCGGTAAAAGGTTCCGTTGGGGCCTTTTACAGGGGGCATGACTTCAAAACGAAATGAGGGAAACGATCATGGCTCGATGGTACAGGGCGTTCAAACGTGCTTTGCTCGTAGTTATGGGCTTGACCTGTCTGACACTCTCCCTCCACCCCTGTCTGGCCGATGAAAAAAAGTCGGGTCGCAACAATCCCTCCAGTGGTTCCACGGCCCCTTCTGCAAAATCTTCTGTCGGTGTGAAGTCGGTCAAAAATGTCTTCCAACGCCTCGGTCTCGGAACTCAGGGCCAGTCAACCCTAGCCTCCCCCACCGTCAAAACGCCAGGGTCGAGTGTAAAAAGTGGAGCTTGGGGCGGGAAACTCGGCGCCTTTCCCACCTCCAAGTATGCGGCCATTGTCAAGTCGGTGTATAACCAGGCCATCAAGGACATGGTCCGATATGAGCACAAGATTCCCGGCGGCACCTTAGGCGGTGCCTTGGGCAATATCCAGGACAATATCCTCGAGCGGCATGGGGAGGACAGCCTGCGCTGGAAGTGCGAAGACCAGGCCCCGTATCTGGCTGACCAATTGCAGATCGCCATCCCTGACGCGAAGGTCTATGTTGCCCGGGCTCCTGGGCTGTGGCACTCCTTCGTGGTCATCGATTTACCGGATGGGGTTCGCATGTATGCCGATCCCTGGATGAGCAAGGCTCCCAGCACCAATCCCAAAAAGTTCGACCCGATCGAACGGTTGGATACCCGCGAATATTGGGGCGGGGTCCCCACCCTCGGGAATCCGGCATCGGTTGGCGCCAAACCCTGACGTTTCTGGGCGGCCCCTTCTTTGTAGGCGATTCGTTCCCCCGCGGGCTCATGGAAGGGCATCCTCCGTGCGCCCGCGACCGATTTCTGACCTCGTCGCGATCGACGGCGGGCGAAGGGCTGGGGCAGAGGATCCGGCTTGACATCCCAACCGAATTCGCCTATCCTTTATGTAAGTAAACGTTTACTTTCGACGAAAGCGGTGCGCATGGGACGTTTGATTTCGAGGCAACGACGGAGCGGCCTGCTCGACGCCGCCCGCGACCTGATCTTCACCGAGGGCGCCGCTCGGTTCACCATGCGCCGCCTGGCCCAGCGGGTGGGCATCACCGAAGGGGCGGTCTATCGCCATTTCTCGGGGAAGGAGGAGCTGCTGCTGGCCCTCCTCGAGCGGCTGTTCGACCGCATGCGCCGGCGGTTCTCGGCTCTCGTCCGCCACTCCGCGCCCGCACCCGTGCGGCTGTTGACTTTGGGCCGGTTACACCTCGACCTGCTGCTGAAGTCGCGCATCAACCCCGCCCTGCTGCTGTCCGACGCGATCGACCCCGGGCAGACCCGCTTGCGGGCGGCCCTCACCCGCCAGATGGGGCTCTTCCGCACCTCCATCCGTACCATCGTGCAGCAGGGGGTGAGCGAGGGCAGTCTGGCGGCCGACCTCGACGTCGCGGCCGCGGCTCGGTGCATCCTGGGCCTGCTGCAGGGGGCGGTCATCCGCTGGACCCTGACCGGTCGCGCTACCGGGCTGCGCCCGCAGGTCGATCGCAGCCTGCGCCTGCTGGTGACCGGTTGCGGCGCCTCGGCTCCCCTCGGCAAGCCCCTGCCTTTGTCGCAGATCTGCGAAGGAAGCGGGGACTGAGCCCAGCCCGGCATCACCCGCCTCACGAGACGCCCCGGGAGAAACCCTCATGACCACCACGGAACCACCTGCCAACCCTCTCTCACCATCCCTGCAACCGCCCTCTTCCCGGTGGTGGAAAACCGTCGTCTGGCTCGGATGTCTCGCCCTGATCGCCGGCCTGGTCGGCCTGGGAGCCCGGCAGGTGGCTGTCCTGCGGTCCCGGTTGGCGGCCGCGCCCTTCGATGTCGAACGGCCCCGACTGGTGCGGGTCGGCCGGCCCGTGGTGGGCGAGGTGCGTCGGACCGTGCCCGCCATCGCCACGGTCAAGAGCGCGGCGACCATCCGGTTGCCCGCCGAGATGGCCGGCCGCCTGATCTCCCTGCCCTATCGGGAAGGCGATCGCGTGGCCTCTGGCACAGTCTTGGCCACCATCGATCCGAGCGAGGCCCGCACCCAGGTCCAGGCCGCCACCGCCCAGACCCGGTCGGTCACCGAACAGGCCGCGGCCCTGGCTGCCAACCTGAAGGCCCTCCTGGCGCAGCGTGAAGCTGCCCTCATCAACGAGACCTTCTGGCAGACCGAGGCCCGGCGTTTCGACAACCTCTTCCAGAAAGGGGCGATCGCCCGCAGCCAGCTCGACGAGATGAACAACCGCCAAGCCGAGGCCCAGAGCAAGCGGCAGGCGCTCGATGCCCAGATCGAGTCCCTGCGGGCGCAGCAGGCCGCTCTCTCGGCCCAGCGCGACTCCGCCGACCGGACCGCCGCCCTCTGGAAGGTCAGGGAAGGGTATTCCACTCTGGTCGCGCCCGTGGCGGGGGTGATTTCGGCCCGGCTGCAGGAGGAGGGACAGTTCGTCGGCCCCGGCACCCCCGTCTACGTCCTCGAGGACGAGAGCCGCCCCCGCCTGCTCCTGCAGGTGCCCCAGGAGCGGGCCGCCGAGGTGCAGACGGGCCAGGAGGTGCTGGTCGATCCACCGCGCGGCGGAACGACCGCCTGTCCGGGTTTTCGCGTCGTTCGCATCCATCCTTCCCTCAACGAGTGGCGTCAGGTGACGGTCGAAGCGGCGGCGGAAGGGCCCGTGCCTGGCCTCGTCTATGACCGGCAGTGTGTCGCCCGCATCGTTACGGCCCGTGGTGCGGGCCTGGTGCTGGGTCCAGATCTTGTCTCCACGATGGGGGAAGCCACCCCGGCGGGGAGCCCGACCGTCAGTGTCTTCGAGGTGCGAGACAGCCAGGCGCGCCGGCGTCCGATCGAGCCTCTTCTGATCGGCGATCAGGGCGAGGTGCTGGTGGCTGAGGGGGCCCTGGCGACCGATGCCCGGCTGGTGGCCGATGGCTTCCTTGGCATGGTGCGCTGGCCCGCCAGTTGTGCCGTGGAGGTCATGCCGTGAGCCTCGTTGCCCGGCTCTTGCCGCGCCCGACCGCGGTGATCGCCCTCTGGCTGATCGTGGGAGTTCTGGGCGGGCGGGCCTTCCTGACCATGCCCATCGACCTGTTCCCCGACACCGTGCCGCCCCAGATCGTGGTGATGACGGTGGTGCGCGGAGCGCCAGCCGAGGACGTCAACCGTCTGGTCTCCTCCCTGATCGACCGCGAGATCAAAGGCATCACGGGCCTGACCCGCGTCACGGCCACTTCCCGTGACGAAATCTCGTCCGTCAACGCTCAGTTCGACTACGACCGCGATATCGGCCTGGCCATGAACGATGTCATCAACGCGGTGAACCGCATCAAGGGCCAGTTTCCGGCGGGGGCTCAGGAGCCCCAGTTCTTCCGCATCACCGACGCCAATCGCCCGGTCCTGACCCTGGCGGTGACCCCGCGGCCCGGCTCTGGGCTCGATCTGCCCGCGGTGCGGCTGCTGGCCGACAACGACCTGCGCGAGGAACTGCTGGCCCTGCCCGGGGTCGGCAAGGTCGATGTCTTCGGGGCCAACCAGCTCGAGGTGCTGGTGCGGCTCGACCACGAGCGGTTGCGTCGCTATGACCTGACGCCCGAGGTGGTGTTGGCGGCTCTCGGTGCCAACAACCTCTCGTTGCCCGGTGGCTATTGGGTGAATCAGGGGCGGGAATCCCTGGTTAAGACGATGCAGGAAGCCCGCCAGCCCGCCGATCTGTCCGCGCTGCCGCTGCGCATCCGCCAGGGGGGCATCGTCACGGTCGGCGACGTCGCCTCGATCAGCCTGCGGCCTGCGGAACCGCGGAGCCTCTACCACGGCAACGCCTCGCCGGCCATCGCCCTCAACGTGCTCAAGCCGGAGGGCGGGTATGCGATGGCCGCCCTGCAGTCCGTCAAGGAAGCCCTGCCCCGCTTCGAACGGATGTTTCCCTGGCTCGTCTTCGAGGTGACCACCGATCAGCAGCCGATCATCGATCGCAACGTGGCCGGCATGAAAGGCGCCCTGGTCTCGGCCGTCTGGCTGACCATGCTGGTCGTTCTGGTGATGCTGCTCGAACTGCGCACCTCCCTGGTCATCGGCATCTCCATTCCCCTGTCGTTCCTGTCGGCCTTCGCGTTCCTCTGGTTCACGCCCTTCACCCTCAACATGGTGACCCTGTCGGGCCTGATCATCGCCGTCGGCATGGTGGTCGATGCGTCGATCGTCGTCGTGGAGAACGTCTTTCGGCACCTGCAGGCGGGGGAACCGTCTATCGATCTGGTCGCCCGGGGAACCGGCGAGGTGATCTTCTCCATCCTGGGCGGCATGCTGACCACCATCGTCGTCATGTTGCCCATCATGTTCGTGGGCGGGTATGCCCAGCAGGTGCTGCGACCACTGACGATGACCATCTCGGCTACGCTGGTCGGGTCGTTCGCGGCGGCCGTGACCATCGTCCCGCTGGCGCTGGGCTGGGTCTTCCGCGGCGGGCCGCCCGCCGCCGCCCGACCCGCCGCCACCGGCCTGCAGGCCTGGGCCGCTCGCCACATGGACCGGCTGCTCGGGGCGGTGGCCGACGTCTATCTCACCCTCCTGGAGGGAGCTCTCCGGGCCAGAGTCCTGGTGCTGCTGGCGGGGTTTGTGGCCCTGGCTGCCACCGTACGGACGGTCATCCCCGTGGTGGGTCGCGAACTGATGCCGCGTATGGACACGGGCATGCTGACCGTCAGGCTCGACCTGCCGCCGGCCATGCCGTTGCCGGCGGTCGAAGAGACCGTCTCCCGGTTCGAGCGGGTCATGCGCCAGCACCCGCAGGTCATCTCGATCTCGACCGTGATCGGGGCCGAGCCCGGGCAGGTCAGCTTCGGGGCCGGCGGGCAACTTTTGCAACAGGCCGAGATCCAGGTGCGGTTGACCACCCGTGACCTGCGCACCGCGACGATCTGGGAGATCATGGGGGATTGGCGCCGCGCCTTCGCTGCCATTCCCGGGCCGACCGCGGTGTCGGTGACCGAATACGGGGCCACCCCGATGTCGACCACGCGGGCGCCGATCGACGTGCAGATCGTCGGCCGCGATCCCGTGGTGCTGGCCGCCCTCACCGAGCGCACGTTGGCCGCCTTGCGTGGGGTGCAGGGACTGGGCGATCTGCGCCCCGCCTGGACCATGACCAAGCCCGAGACCCACCTGCGCCCGTTCGCCGACCTGGTCGCCAGATATGGGCTGACCCCCCGCGGGCTTGGGGAGTTTCTCGGCGTGACCCTGACGGGGCGGGTGCCCACCCGTCTGAAGATGCAGGGCTTTCTCGACCTGCCGATCCGCGTCGATATCGGCCAGGAAGGTGCCCGTTGGCAGGATGGCCTGCTCGATCTCGTCATTCCCCACGGCGCGGGTGATCTGTTCCTCTCGGCCATCGCCGAAACGCGACCCACGCTGGCCCCGACCTCGCTGACCCGCGAGGATCTTCGTCAGACCAGCGATATCCTCGGAGTCAACCTCGGCCGGCCCCTCTCACTGGTCGCCGCCGACGTGCAGAAGGTGCTCGAGGGGCTGGCGGTGCCCGAGGGCTATGAGATCAGGTTGACCGGCAGCATGAGCGACATCGCCGATACGGCGCGGCGCCTGGGGAGAGCGCTGGTCATCGGCATCGTCTTCTTGTTCATCGTGCTGTGGGTGCTGTTCGAAAGCTGGTGGCGGCCGCTGCTGGTGATGGTGTCCATTCCCCTGTCGCTGATTGGGGCCCTGTGGGGACTGGTCTTCTTCGACAAACCCATGTGCCAGCCCGCCATGATGGGGTTGATCCTGCTGGGCGGCACCATCGTCAACAACGCCATCATCCTGATCGATTTCATCGACCAGGCCCGGCAGGAAGGAATGCCGCGCCGGGAAGCCCTGTTCCAGGCGGTGCGCATCCGCCTGCGGCCGATCCTGATCACCACCGCCTCGACCGTGCTGGGCCTGCTGCCGCTCGTCTTCGAGCAGGCGGTCGGCCTCGAACGGATGTCCCCCCTCGGCATTGTCGCCAGCTTCGGCCTGACGTTCGGCACGGTGCTGACGCTGGTTCTCATCCCCGCCTTATATGATCTGGCGATCGAGATAGGCGAGAAGGTGACCGGGTGGTGGGACGTATCCGTTCCACAAACCTAATTTTCAGATGCCCCTGAGAAGCGGGTTCGCGGGGTTCTTGGTGTCCCCGTCAGAGGAGATGCTCTTGCGAAGCGAGTGGGGGCACTCGCGGTGCTCCCGGTCAGAACAGCGAGGGCTGGGTCGGGGGGAAGAGGCGGGTTTCGAGCTGTTGTAGCCGCTTGAAATGATCGGCGAAGCCCTGGGCGATGTGGCGGAGGGCGTCCGCGAGGCGGGTCTCGTCGGTGGCGAGCAGATGGTGGACCTCACGTTCGGCCATGCCCTGTTCGAGGCTGGCCAGCGAGGTCAGCAGGTAGCGGAGGGCGACCCTTCCTCCCCGGACCTCGGCCAAAAGGGCCCGGCTGCGAGCCTGCAACCCATCGAGGGTCTCGGGGGTGACGCGTCCGGGGCCGGGGCGCCAGCGGTCCGGGTGGGTGGCCAGGTCATCCTGGATGTTGGCGAACAGGCTGGCGTGCCCGTCCTCTTCCCGTGCCAGTTTCCCGAGCGCTTCGGCTATGCCGAGGCCGAGGATGCCCAGACCCTCCGTCTGCCGTACCAAGGTGGTGACCTGGCCATGGTCGTCTTTCTGCCCCGGAAGAAGACCGGTCTTCCCGATCTCGAGAAAACCCTCGCTGCCAAGCCGTTGTCCGAATGGTGGGCCCGCCTGCCCGAACAGGAGGTGCAGGTCTACCTGCCCCGGTTCAAGATGGAAACGGCTTTCTCCCTCGTCGCACCACTGCACGCGTTGGGAGTTGGGCAGGCCTTCAACGAGAAGCTGGCCGACTTCTCCCGCATGATAGACCCGGTGAAGGGGAAGGGGGAAGCCGGCCTGTTCATCACCGCGGCCTTTCACAAGGCCTTCGTGGTCGTCGACGAGGAAGGCACCGAAGCGGCGGCGGCCACCGCGGTGGTGATGGGCACCAGGTCGATGCGGCTTCCCCCCCAGGAGTTCCGCGCCGATCACCCCTTCCTGTTCTGCATCGTCCACGAGCCGACGGGGGCGGTCCTCTTCCTCGGCCGCGTGACCAAACCTGCCTCCTGACGGGACGTCTCTGCACGAAAGGCCGTCGTCACCCAGGGTCCGGCCCCGTGAGACGACGGTTGTGGGCCCCCTGGATGAAAGGCGGTGGCAGTCCCGCCAAAGGCTTCCTGGCGGTCAATGGTTGTTGATCGGCCCGGGCGACGAGGCTGGGCACGAGTTGCCCAAGGCGAAGAACAGCCAACAGGCGGGTGAACCGCCAACGCACTTGCCAGAACTCTGCGGGGGCAGCACCGCCTGAAACGGTGGGCCTAGTATGACTACCGTATTTGAAACATCCGCCCTGGGGCCGGATTCGCCGGAAGACACACATGGAGCAGGCCGGATCGGTCCGAGGGAGAGGCCGCTTCGACGTCCCGCGAGGCCTGGATGACCTCACGCCTCGCAGATCGCCATGGCTAGCGATTCTGCGAGGTTCGGACGACGAATCGAGCCGAACCCGAGACCACCGATCCGAGCCTGCGGAATGGTGTCTGGAGGCGAACCCGGCCCCGGGGGTTGAGAAACTACGGTAGTCATACGAGACTGGTGCAGATCTCTTCGATCTCCAGCAGGGACGCGCCTTTAGGAATGGCGATCCGGACGGTGAGGGCATCCGGATGGCGAGCGACTATGTCCCGGCGGGCAGGGGACGGAGCGGCCCCCTTGGGCTTGGCGGGCGGCATCGATCGTCGGTCTAGCGGGAACCGAGGTCGCGCAGGCCGCGGCGGACCATCTCGACGATCAGGTCGACTTCGGCCGAGGTGATGTCGAACGATGGGGTGAACCGCAGGCCATACTCGCCGCCATGGATCATCTCGATGCCGTTGATCCGGAGCCATTCCTCGAACCCGGCCTTGCCTGTGACCTTGTATTTCTGGGGGTTGAGCATGACGCTGACCATCAGGCCGGTGCCGACCACCTGGTCGACAGCGCCGGGGAACTCCCCGGCCAGGGCTAGGAACTTCCGGACGAATTCGAGGCCACGGTCGCGGATATTCTGGCGCAGTTCTGGAGTGATGCTGTCGAGCACCTCGCACGCTACTTCGAGGGCGCGGGGGTTGGTGGTCATGGTGTTGCCGTACAGGCCCTGCACGTAGATGTCGGCGACCTCCTGGCGGAGGGCGATGACCGACAGCGGATACTGACCGGCGTTGAGGGCTTTGGAATAGGTCTCCATGTCAGGTGGGTCACAGTCCTCGAAGCCGGGGTAGTCGACGAGGCTGAGGCACCCCTGGGCGCGCAGGGCGGCCTGGATGGAGTCGACGACGAGCAAGCTGCCCATCTCGCGGCTGAGGCGGCGGGCCTCGTCGTAGAAGGCGCGGGTGAGGGCGAGGCCGGGGATGCCTTCCCCCATCACGGGTTCGAGGAAGACGGCCTCGTAGAAGAGGCTGTCGCGCTCGGCCTGGGCGAAGGCGTGGCGCAGGGCGGCAAGGTCGTTGAAGGGGATGTAGTTGATGCGGTCGGGGTTTCGGAACGAGGCCAGGTGTTTCAGATACATTCCGCGGGTGCTATGCGATAGGCGGGCGGGCCCCTCGGTGCGACCGTGGAAGCCTTCGATGGCAGCCAGCTTGGCGGGCGTGCGGCCCGCATGACGGGCACCGGGGTCGGTCATCCGCTTGGCGTGAATGTCGGTGACGCGGCACGTAAAAGTGACTGCCTCTGACCCACTGTTCAGGCAGACGAATTTGTCGTAGGGGCAGCCGGTGCGGCGGGTGTGGCCGATCTCGCGGCGCAGGCGGTCGGTGAGCCGCTTCTGGCTGAAGGCGGGGGTCATGACGTTGGCCATGACGTAGGGGCGGGCCATCGCCTCGAGCACCTTGGCCGGGGCGTGGCCGAGGCCGAGCATGCCGTACCCGCCGGAGTCGTGCAGCACAGCGCCGTGCGTGGTGACGATCCAGGGACCGACGGCGGCCAGCGGCACGTAGGGGTTGATGCCGTAGGTGGGATAGAAATTCAACAGGCGTTCCTGCAGGAGGGCGCACAAAGCACCCTCTTCGAGTTTGAACCAATCGCCATATTCCCGGCCCAGCTCCTCGCGTTGCCGGGCGGCCGCATCGATGGCCTGGCCCAGTTGAGGATGACTGTCGAGGAACCGTTCGACGGTCTCGTCGTCGAGACCCCTGGTGCGGACGGGGCCCGCGGCGTTGCGGATGCTGCGTAACCGGGCAAACATGGGGTGACTCATCCTTTCCTCCTGGGGCGGGGATTTTGGAACCGCCCCCATGGTAGGTAATGTACGACAACCCCGAGGGGTTTGCCAAGAGGGAATGAGGGGTTCCCTTCGAGTGGCAGGGAATCCTGGTGAGGAGCTACCGGCGATCGGCAGGTCGGAGCGTGAAGTGACGCGATGGGACAGAAGGCTGAGGCCAACGCCGATGGCCGGTCTGGGCTTTCCCTGGGATGCCCCCGGTGGCAGCCGATGCAGCAGGGGGAATGGGCCGAAAAACACACCGGCCCGTCCTGACGGACGGGCCGGTGGAGGGGGCGTTTTCAGCCTGGCGGGTTCCCCGACCCGAGGGGCGGGGCCGCCGGGGCCGACTCGCTCAGATCTTGCGAACGTTGACGGCCTGGGGGCCCTTGGGGCCTTCCTCGACGTCGAACTCGACGGCCTGACCCTCTTCGAGGGTCTTGAAGCCGGTGCCGAGGATCGAACGATGATGCACGAAGGTGTCTTTCCCGCCGTTGTCGCGAACGATGAAGCCGTACCCCTTGGACTCGTTGAACCATTTGACCTTACCGCGTTCCATGTAACGAAAACACTCCTGAAAAATATTCTCCGATATCACCAACCACCTGGAATCCTACCGTCTCGCTCTGTCACTGGGGGCAACACGCCGAACCGTGGACACCCACTACGCTTCAACGCAGAACACCCAAAGGGCGGCACACTCGAAGTGCATTCAGTATATCACAAACCGGGGGGATTTGTACGAAATTTCTCGAATCGGGTTCGACATCGGGCCTGGATGCTGTGAAAGCCGCTTCTCAGAGCGGTGTTCCGTGCAGAAAAAAATCTCGGCAGCATCGGTTCGGCCGCGCCAGCGGGGGGGGCGATATCGGTGTTCATCTCGCGGGCCGGACTCAATTCGGCTGTCAGCAAACCGGGCCGGCCTGTGGGGGCCGGCCCGGTCAGAGGGCTGGAGGGAAGCTCAGGCGCGGGCGCGCCCTGGCTTCGTCAGAGCACCTGCGGGGCACCGCCCGTCATGGTGAAGGTGACCTGCCCTTGGGAGTTGACGCCCAGGCGGCCGATCTTCGCGTCGTTCTTGTAGACGGCGTTGCTGGTCTCGCTTTGCCTGTTTTTCAAGCCGTTGGTGTCAAACTCTCCCTGGCGGACTTCGTAGGTGTCATTGCCGATGGAGATCGAGGCATTGAACCAGCCGTTGGCGATCTGGGTGGTTTCGGGCTTTTCGACACTGACCTGAACCCCGAGGCTGACGGAGCGGTTGGTGCCGCCGATCGACCCGGTGAAGGTGGCATTGCCGGTCAAGAACAGCGGGGTAAAACCGTTCTGCAAGGGGATGGTTTCCTGATTATTCTGGAAGGTTTTCAGGTCACCCGTGACCTGGCCGCCGTTCACCTGTTTGTTGAAGAGGGCGCGAAGCCACAACTTGGCGGGGATGCCCTGCCAGGGAGATAGGCTTGCCTCATCATACGCCACAATCTGACCATCACTGGTGAAAAGCCTGAGGATGGGATAGATGCCGTTGCTGTCGTATGTCCCACTGGTATAGGCGAAGCAGTTGGTTTCGTTGCCGATCGCGGTGAAGCTGTCGGTGTCACTTGGATCGCTCGCCATGAAGAAACTCCACCCTGTATAGGGCCACACGGTGCTCTTCGGAACGGGATTGACGAAAGCCCGGATGGACGGGGAGGGATTGGCGGGGGGAGCGGCGAAGGACGGCAGGCGGGCCGAGCCAAAGCCGAGAGCCTTGACTGCTTCGGCGATGCCCTTGAGGGCGTTGGCGGGGCCACCGAACAAGGGGACAGTGAGGGTTTGGCTGAAGCTCTGGGCGATGCCGACCTTGCGCCAGCTGTGGATCATGACGTTGATCTGGCTGCCCGGAACCAGTTGGTAGGCGCTGGTCTGGTAGTTGAAGGACACGTTCAACTGGTCGGGATTGCGGATTTCCTGCTTGAGGATACGGTTGAAGCCGCTCTCCTGGGGGGCATCAACGGCAACTTCGTAATTTTCGAAGTCGGCGAAGGTGTTCTTCGGCCAGGCCACGGTGACCCCGGTATCTCCGGGGGTGACGGTGGCGGCCAACGGCTGGTAGTTAGAGGTCAGGCCGGCGACCTGGAACTTAAAGGTCTGCTTGGCTTCGCCCTGGTAGGTGACGACGAAGGTGTATTCATCCCCGTTGGCGTGGGTCACCGACCCATTCCCGGTCAGGGGCCATCCGTTCACAGGATAGTTGGTCGGATGCTTGTCGGAACCAGTGGTCCCGTTTCCCCAATACCGCCACTTATTGGAGTCATCCTGGTCAGGGACCTTCGACAGGGTGATGGTCTCGGTGATCTTGCCGCCGCTGATCTCGATCTTGGTGACCGGGAAGGCCGTGGTATCTTTGACCTCGAACCAGAAGTAGGTGTTGTCGTTGGAGGAGGAGTTGGGGAGGTTATTCCAGCGGGCGAAGTGCAGATTCATGTTGACTTGGCTGACCTTGATGCCGTTGCCCAGCAGGCGCCATTTGCCGTCGGTGAACTTCTTGGCGATCATCGGGAACAGGTCGTCGGCATCCAGGGTAGTCCGCCGGTACGTGGCGAAGGAAGAGTCGAACGCATACCCGTCTTTGAACGAATCGACCGAGAAGGTATGGTTGACGTTGGTGGTCTTGTTCTTTTCGGTGACCGTCCCCTGGAACCCGACGAGGTAGGTGGTCGCGTCGATTTTGCGGAAGACGGGTTGGCCGCTGAAACTGACGAACTGGTATTGATCCTCGGCATCCTGGATCGAGTCGAGATTGGCTAGCAGGGTGTTCTTGGTCTGACCATTCATGATGAAATCTTCGCCGAGCATGGCCGTGAGCTGTTCCCGATCGGAGGGCGTGATGGCGGTGCCGCTCATGGCCTTGGCGAAGAGATTCAGGAAGGAAGTGGCCAACTCCTTGAGGGCGGTTTCATCATCGGCGGGGGGCACGACCGGCGGGGTGATGGTGCCGTCGTCGATGGGCTTGACGATGACGTCCGTCCAGGTCTGCTGGGTGCCGCCGATGGTCGGTTTCAGCTCCCCGCTGGCGAGTTTGTCGAGAAGGGTCGGAGTTCCTTCGGCCGCGTCGAGTTTGGCGCTGGTCAGGCCGACGGTGAAGAACTGGCGTTGCAGGTCATAGGTGACGTTGGTTTCATCGGTGACTTCCTTGCGCAAGGTGGTCAGGTCGATGTTGATGGCGGTGACGTTCTTGATCAGATCTTCGACCGAGGCAAGCTGGATGGTTCCTTCGTTCTTGGCGAAAGCGAGGGCGATCTGAGTGAAGGCGGTGGTCAGGTGGTTGGTTTCGAGGTTGGCCAGGTCGGTATTCTTCAGGTCGGTGACCAGGTTCTGCACCACCAGGTCGCCTTTGTGGGCTTCGATGACGAACCCTTTGGCACCCTCGATGTTGCTGACCGTGGCGGTATATTTGCCGTTGCCGTCGTCGGTCATGGTGTAGCGCGTGCCATCGGACAGGGTGAGGGTGACGCGGGCGCCTTTGACGACTTCCGTCTGTGCAACGGCGCGGATAGAGCCGTTCACGCCGCGTACCGAACTGCCGCCAGCCACGGGGCGCCTGACGATGGTCGAGACGACGGTATTGGAAGTGGGAGCCTTCACCACGTTTGGACCATCGCTGCTGCCGCCGTTGATCAGGCGACAACCCGTCAGCCCTGTCACGAGCAGGGCAAGCACCAGAATTCCTAGAAATCGGATGCGCATCAGTTCCTCCCTTTTTGTTTCGAAGTGACGTGACTTAGCGTTAGAACCCTAATGACAGGCTAGACTGGGAGCCAGACCAGGTCTAACCGCCGCCGAAATGCATACCACTTTCTGGGGTGTTTGTCAATTTCGCCATGAGGTGGTCAGCGCAATCGCGTTAAACGGTACAGTTCTGGGATTCGCCTGTTCGGGCGTTTGCCGCCGACTGTCGTAACCCGCCTCTCTTGAGAGGCCGCATCAAACAAATTTTCAAGCGTATAATGGGCGCTGCAGAGGGGCAGGCTGCCAGAGCAGAAATCCAAATGCGATTGCCCGGTGAGGGAGGGATGACGGGGGTAATGCTCAACAAATCTTCGGTGATGGCCGAGGGAGGAAGGTGCCGCCTCAGGCCGGGCATGCGGGGTCGAGAGCGGAGAGGGAATGGAAAATGGGTGAAAAAGGAACGTGGTCAACGGTCCAAGGTGGCCAAATTCCGAAAACAGATCGGCTACCCCAAGGGACGGGGCGAAGCGGGGCGGGGGAGCTGTCAGAACAGTTCTTGGCGTGCCGGAAGGTGGGGCCGCTCCGACGGGGCAACCGGCATGCGGGTGCGCCATGGGAGCTGCGCGGGAGACGACCACCGACCGTTGTGGTTCGCTCCATTCTTCCCCAGAGAGGTGCCTTGCGAAGGCTGTCTCTTCCGTCAGGGGTGGCTTCCGTCGCTGCAATCTTGCCGCCTAGGAGGTGGCCTTGGGCGGTAGCCCTCGTGGGAGCGCTGATGATGGTGGTCGTGGGTGGAGAGCTGGCTGGGGTGGGAGCCAGCTCGGGCGGCCAGGCCCGCCAGCGTCCTGGGGCGGCGATGTGTCTGCCCGACCTGTGGCTGGTGGATGTGCACTCCCACGTCTGGCGCGGCGCGGCCGACTTTGCCGAACTGCTGGCGATCATGGACCGGCACCGGATCCAGGCGATGGGGGTGTCGGCCCTCGTCTGGCACGATGCCGACCGGCTGGTGGCGGGGGCGGGGTTCGCCGAACCCGACCGGTTCTTTCCCTTCCTGCGCGGATTCGAGCTCGACCGCGGCACCTCGATCGACTACGTGCGCAACCGGTTGGCGACCGGGCGATTCAAGGGTATCGGCGAACTGTTCGTCAACGGCCACGGGCACCACACGCCGGGCGACCACCCCGTGCTGATGGAGATCTACCGCTTGGCCGGCGAATATCGGGTGCCGGTGCTGCTGCACTGGACGATCGGCTCGCGGGCCGAGCGCGAGGCCGGCACGCGCGAGGGGTTCCAGGCGCTGAAGCGGGTGCTGGGGGCCCATCCCGGCACCACCTTCATTCTCGCCCACCTGGGCCGTGGGCCGGCCCCGCATCGCGAGAACCATTTCGCGGTGCTCGACCATCTGCTGCAGCGGTACCGCAACCTCCGGGTCGATCTGGCCGGGTTGCACCGCGACCTCTACGATGCCGAGGGCCGGCTTTCTCGCTTCGGGAATGAGCTGCTCGAACTGATCAAACGCTTCCCGCGCCGGTTCCTGCTCGGGCTCGACCTCGGCGAGCCGGGCAGCCTCGCCGGGGAGGCCGACGCCACGGTGTCCGCCTGGCGCCGGTTCCTGGTCTATCTGCCATACGAGGCGGCCGAGGCGGTGGGGCGCACCAACGCCCTGCACCTGTTCGGGGCCTGCCGCCATCCCGATCTCGAACGAGCCCGCCCCCCGCTGCGCATCCGCGGGGAGAAGGGCTTCCTGCCCCTCGACTATCCGGTGCCCGACTGATACCGGGCCCGGGCAACCGAGGGAATCAGCGGGCGCGGTGGAGGCGGTCCCAGAACTCCCTCGAGGCCAGCAACAGTTCGCGTTCCCTGTCCTGCGACGGGTATAATGAACCATCATGCGGAGCAGCGGGCGTGACACCAAGAAGGGCCGGCCTCTTCACCCTCGGAGTCTGAAAATGGAGACAGGGACGCCCGGGCCCCCTGGCTCTGGGAAAGAGTCACCGCAGACCCGAATGGGTCCATTGGGTTCGGCTGGTTCCCTGGCCGATGCCTCAGGGCAGGCCAGGTCGGGGTGGGCGGCGGTCGTCCGGCCGCTGGTCATGGCCCTGGCGGCGCTGATTCCGTTGGCCGCCCTCGAGCTCGGAGATGCCTGGCGGCGGCAGCGGCGGCAGGAATGGGACCTCCGCCAGGAGGAGGACCGCGCCCGGCAGGCGCTCGAAACCCTGGCTCAGAGCTGGTCGTTCGCCGACCAACTGGGCCGGTTGGGCTACGAGTTTCGCGAAGGCGCGACGCAGGGGGCAGACTGGGCGGCCCTGGCCGGCCGGATCTTCCGCCCCCCCTTTCCTCGGCATGAACTCTGGGTCTTTCGGGTACCGGGCGGCATCTCGGATGGAACCCCGGCCGCCCCTCCCGGGCCGGGAGTCACGTTCTCGCCCAGGGCAACCGGTGGGTCCGCGGAGGAGCGCCATCCGTGGCGCCCGCGGCCCACTTCCGACCTCGTGTCGGTCGGGTCCGCGGAGGAGCGCCATCCGTGGCGCCCGCGGCCCACTTCCGACCTCGTGTCGGTCGGGTCTGCGGAGGAGCGCCATCCGTG
>CALLCO010000203.1 GCA_937998695.1 Candidatus Ozemibacteraceae bacterium | reverse complement strand
CCCCTGTCGCCGCCGCTGGGGCCGTGCCCGCCGGCTGGCTGGCCCGCGGCGATTTCGGGGGGGCCCCGGGGGGCCGCTTCGTGATCGACCGGGTGAAAAGAGAGGCGCGCCCATGAAACGAACCGTCGCCATGGTGGTTCTGTTGCCCTTGGTTGTCGTTGGCTGGGCGTTTGGGCCGGCTCGAGCCCAGACCGCCTCGCCGATCGACAAACAGATGGTGGCGGTCCTCGATGGGGTCGATCCGGCGTCGTTGCTCGGGGTCCGGGTGGTGGAGGCCCAGGCCTGGGTATCCGACACCCAGGGGAAGGTGCGGGTTTTCGATCTCACCTCGGGTGCTGCGGTGTCGCCGTCAGCGGCGGCCCCCGGCCAGGCGGTTCTCGATTTCGCGGTCCGGTCGGGAGCTCCCGTGTTTCTCACTGCGGCCGGAACATTGGCTGGAAACGTCGACCGGGCATGGCCTACGGGGCCATTCGAGGCTTGCTCCCTGGAACTGGCCGAGGATGGGGCCCTCCTGCTTCTGGGCGGTCCTGCCGCCGTTTTTTTCCTGCCTGGCGCCAGTGCCCCCACGCAGATTCCCGACCTTTTCCCGGCGATCCCCCTCCGTGACGGGTTTCTCTGGGCCGTTACCCGCCACCCCACCTTCCGGACTTGGCAGGCGGAACTCCTCGACGGCATGGGCAACCGCATGAAACGGATCTGCCGCTTCAGCAGTCAGTTCCAGCCGGAAGGCATGCGCTTTGGACCGCCTGGCCCCGAAGGTGAGCTGCTGATCTCCTCGTTCGCGGAAGGGGGGCGTTGGCTTTCCCTGGTGGCTCCCAATGGTCGGATGCTGTGGCGGCTCGCCGCCCCCGACCCCATCTGTCCGCGTGACCTGGCCTGGGCCCCGGATGGCCGTCTCCTCGTCCTCGAGGTGGTCGATGGGCACGTCTGTCTGCGCCGCTGGGTGTTTGCCAGCCCGGAAGGCTGACCGATCTCATTCGGGGCTCTTCCTGGGAATTGGGCAGAAAACCTTCGAGTTCGTCCTCCAAGAGCGAATCAGGGAAGGGTGCCTCCGGGGATCGCCTTGAGTCGTAACAGGTCGGCAACGAGGTACAGGGACCCACAGACCAACATGCTTTTTGCTGTGGCCCCTGCAGACAAGGCCTCGGGAAGGTTGTCATACCACGTCCAGCGGTGGTCTTGGGGGGCGATATCGGCATCGAACTCGGCCCGGGTGGTGGCACGGCTCGATACGGGGGGCACGAAAGCGAGGGTATCGACATACGGGGCGAGGGCAGCCGCCATGGCGGCTGCCGGTTTCTTCTGAAGGGTGCCGAGTACGAGATGGCAGGGACGCTCCAGGGGGAATCGGTCTAAGAATGAGGTGAGCGAAGCCAGCCCTTCAGTATTGTGTGCGCCGTCCACCAGAATCGGGGGTTTCCCGGGGAGCCATTGCAGGCGGCCCGGCCACGACACCCGGGAAATTCCTGCGGCGACGGCGGTGGGTGGAATGTCGAAACCGTGCTCCGTCAGAACCCGCACCGCTGCGAGCACCAGGGCCAGATTGTCGAGTTGGTGCAGCCCAGGAAGGGGCAGGTGAACTTCTTCCGCGACCCCGCTGACCCGGAGGCGATGGCCGTGAGCGGTGCTCTCGGCGACCTCAAAAAAGTCCTGCGGCCGGGCTTCGATCAGGGGGACCTTCGCTTTTCGGCAGGCTTCCTGGAAGATCGCCAAAATCTCAGGATCTCGTTCTGCGGTGATGAGGGGCCGTTTCGGGCGCATGATACCAAGCTTTTCACGGGCGATGGAGGGGCGGTCGGAGCCGAGGAGTTCACGGTGGTCGGTACCGATGTTGGTGATGATGGACACCTCGGGATGGCACACGTTGGTGGCGTCGAGACGGCCGCCCAGGCCCACTTCGACCACCGCGAGATCGATGTCGGTTTCACGAAAGGCGAAGAAGGCCAGGGCGGTCACCAGTTCGAAGAAACTGGGCGGACCGAGCGAGGATTCCCGATCCATGACCTTGACGATGTCCTGGAGCGCCTCTGCACCTGCGATCCAATGCTCGGCAGGCATGGGGCCCCCGTTCAGGCGGATGCGCTCGGTCAGTTCGACCAGATGTGGGGAAATAGTGGCACCGACCTGGTAGATGTCCGTCGCGGCGACGATCGATTCGAGAAGGGCGGTGACCGATCCCTTGCCGTTGGTGCCCCCGACCAGCACAGCCGGATACTGGCGTTGGGGATGCTCCAGCCGCTCCATCAGGAATTCCATGCGGTGGAGACCGAATGGGCCGGTAATCATGTCCCGGGTCGTAAGCCATTCGATGACGGTGGTGAGATCCATGGGCGACGACCTCCATTGCAATGGGCACCAATATATCAGAGGTGTCCCTTCCTGGAAAGGTACTCCTCGTCCCAATGCCTTGCCCGGGACCTTGATCTTGCCGATAAGGATGGTATACCCTGGCTGGTAAGGAAGGTGTTGGTATGTTTTTTTCCGACGACCCCGATCCTCTTGACGGGCTCGACCCCCAACGCACCGACCCTGAAACCGGTGAAACCGACGAGGGGGAGGCCGAAGAAGAGGAACCCTCCGTCACGCAGCGCGTCATCGCTTGGCTGTGGTTTTTCTTCAAGCTGGGCTTCGCCCTGTCCGTCTTATTCATCATCATCGTCGCGGGTGCCTTGTTTGGGATCATAAAGGGCTTCTCGGAGCGGATTCCCATCATCTCCGACCGGTCGTACCGGCCCAGTTTGACCAGCCAGGTTTTCGATTGCAAGGGCCGCCTGCTGGCCCGCCTGCACGCCGAAGAGAACCGCACGCGCATCCTGGCCGCCAACGAGATTCCGAATCAGATGCGGCAAGCGGTCATCGCCATCGAGGATGAGCGCTTCTATCAGCACTACGGCATTGACCTCGTGGGCATTGTCCGGGCCATGGTGAAAAACATCCAGGCGGGGAAGGTCGTCCAGGGAGCCTCCACCCTGACCCAGCAGTTGGTCAAGAATGCCTTCCTGACCAGCGAAAAAACCATGAAACGCAAAGCCATCGAAGCCATGATGGCCTTCCAGCTCGAGCGCAAGTATTCCAAGGATGAGATTCTCACCCTTTACTTGAACGAGATCTATTTTGGGCATGGAGCCTACGGTCTCGATGCCGCTGCCCGACTCTACTTCAACAAAGATCCGATGGAATTGACCCTCCTCGAATGCGCCACCCTGGCGGGTATTCCGAAGAGTCCGGTGGCGTTTTCCCCTCGAAAAAATCCGCAGGCCAACAAGGCCCGCCGCGAACTGGTGCTGGCCAAGATGGTCGAGTTGGGCTTCATTTCCCCCTCCGATTGCGAAACCGCCCGCAGCCAGCCTCTCGTTCTCAGTCAGGAAAAAGCCGAGGTCATGCAGGCCCCCTATTTTGTCACCTACGTCCGTGACATTCTGCTCGAGCGGTATGGCGCCAATCTCGTCTACAACGGTGGGCTGAAGATCTACACCACGCTCGACCTCGACTGGCAGAAATACGCCGAGGAAGCCATGGACTCCTCCGAGATTTTCCAGAAGCGTCCTTTGGCCAAAGACCCCATGATGAGCGGGTCGCTCGTCTGCCTCGACCCTCACAACGGCCATATCAAAGCCCTCTACGGCGGTCGTGATTTCGAAAAGTCGCAATTCAACCGAGTCACCCAGGCCCTCCGGCAGCCTGGGTCATCCTTCAAGCCATTCGTCTACGGCTGCGCCATCGAGAACGGCGCCCTGCCCAACGATTTCATCGTGGACGAGCCGATCAGCTACACCAATCCCTGGTCGCGCAAGGTCTGGGCTCCGAAGAATTACGACCTCCAGTTCCACGGCACCGTCACCCTGATGAAGGCCCTGTGCAACAGCTTCAACATCCCCGCGGTCAAGCTGATCGACCAACTGACCCCCGCCAAGGTGATCCGTTTCACCCGCAAGCTGGGCATTACCGCCCAGATGGAGCCCAACCTCTCGCTGGCCCTCGGGTCGGGGAACTTCACCCCCCTCGAAATGGCCTCGGCCTATGGAGTGTTCGCCAACCAGGGAATCTACGCTCCTCCCGTGGCCATCACCCGGGTGGAAGACCGTGATGGCAACATCCTCGAGGAAAGCCTGCCCCGCGTCAAGGAAGTCATGAAGGCCGTCCATGCCACCATGATCGCCGACATGCTGCGGATCGCGGTCGAGAAGGGCACCGGCCGTCGGGCCATCATACCCGGGCGGGCTATCGCGGGCAAGACCGGCACCACCAACAACTACGTCGATGCCTGGTTCAATGGCTTCACCCCCGAGCTCGTCACGATCGTCCAGTTCGGCTACGACATGCCAAAGAGCCTGGGCCCGAAGATGGCTGGCGGCACCGTGGCGGCTCCGGTCTGGCACGCCTTCATGTCGAAAGTCCTGAAAGACCTGCCGCCCAGTGACTTCCCCGTCCCGGAGGGGGCGGTCCGCGCCGGGATCTGCATGTCCAGTGGCAAGCTGTCGTGCAAGTCCTGTCCGGCAAACACGGTGGTCAAGATGACCTTTCCGATCGAATCGCTGCCCCGGCAGGAATGCCCGTTCCATGGTTCCGGGGCCCGGGTGCGCGGCGACGAAAACGAGGGGGCCGAGTTCGCCCCCGACCGGCCGGGTGGCACGGCCGATCCTGTCGTGACCGATTTTGCGCCTGATCCTGACTTCTTCCAGGTCGATTACCGGCGACCGGTGGCGGCGGGCGCGGCTGTCCCCCTGTCCGGTGGCGCCGGACAGACCCCGCCTTCGGTGGTGGTGTCGGCCAACGCGCCTGACGGCGATGACGACGATGCCTTGGCCAACGCCGAGGCGGTCGACGATGACGAGCCAGTGATCGTAGCACCCCGCGAGCCCGGAGTGGTGATGCGGGGGCCCACCGAATTCCGGGAGACCTACTAGCCTGACAAGCCCCGGGAGGCGATTGTGCAGAACCGTCTGCTGACCATCATGTTCCTGGACGTCCAGGGCTATACCAAGCGGACGGCGCAGGCGACGCGCGAGGAAACCACCCGCTATGTCGAGGAAATCCGGGCGTTTGTCGACACATTCATCGCCAAGCATCAGGGCACCCTGATCAAGACCATGGGCGACGGGTTCCTGGTTTCCTTCGATTCGCCCACCAACGCCGTGCAGTGCGGGCTGGAAATGCAGAAACAGATCCGGCTGAAGAACGCCACCCTGCCCAACCCCACCCAGTACACCCACTTCCGGATCGGCATCAACACCGGGGAAGTCAGCATCGACGAAAAAGGCGACCTGTTCGGCGACCCGGTCAACATTGCCGCCCGCATCGAAAGTTTCGCCGAAGCCGGCGAAGTCTTCATTTCCGAATCCACCTACCTGGCCATGAACCGCAATGAGGTGGGGGCGGTCGATCTCGGGCCACAGTCCTTCAAAAATGCCACCCGGGAAATCCGCATCTACAAAGTCACTTCCGAACGGGACGCTCGCAAGGCCATGGCCGGAGCGAAACACGGTGGAGGGCCGGCCCAGCCGGTCAGCTCCCGCAGCCACGCCTGGCGACTCTGGCTTCTTGGCGGTGTGATCCTCCTCGGTGGAGGGATCCTGTGGATCGCCTCCCGCCGGGGGAGACAGATTCCTCCTGTGAGGTCCGTGGGGGGAACCCCCACCGTGATGACTTCGGTTCTTGCCACGCCAAGCGTTGGGCAATCTGCCTCCCCCATGGCGGAGCCACCCCTTGGATCCCCTCCTCCTCCCTCACAGAATCACCACCCTAGGATGCAGCCTGGTCCTCCGTTCGAGCATCCTCCTGGGCGTGAACCGGGCCCCTTGCTCGAGCCGCCTCCTGGCTGGGAGGGCCCCTGGCCACCTCTAGACGGCCAACCCGGTTTCCCAACCGAGCCGCCGCCCTGGCGGCAGGGGAGCAGGCCTTCCCGCCTCGGGCCCCACCCTGGCCTACCAGGGGATAAGGAGCCGATGGCATGGCCCCAGGAGGGTCCAGGGTTTGCCCCAGAAGGTGACGGGCTGTCCCATTTCCGCAAGATGGAACGCCCCGCTCCGCTTCAAAAAGCCCTTAATCGGATCGATCAGGCGGTTGCGGCAAAAAAGTTTGCCGAGGCGGTCGAGTTGATCGAAATGGTTCTGGACGGAGCGGCGCGAAAGGGAATGGACCTCCCTCCTTTCGATCTGGCCCGCATGGCGAAAATCATGGCCCGGGCGGGTCAGCCCCGGAAAGCGGTTCCGCTGCTCGAAAGGGCGATCAAGCAGGTTCCTCCCAGCCAACCGAAGTTCCGGACCCGACTCCTCGAAGGTCTCGAAATGATTCAAAACGGGATTGCCACTCCCTCCGACCCAGGTGGACCGACCTTGCCACCCTGGGGTTCGGAGATGCGCCAAGGCGGTCGCTGAAGTTCTGTTCCACAAGCCCTTTCCCCTCTGAGAGTAGAAGATCGGCCTCGCCTGAAGCGTCTGCGGCGCGGCTCCACCCGGGGGAATCGGCCCGCCGCCAGCTTGTCCGATCGTCAGGACGCCGGATCGAGGCTCGAGAAGGCCTTCATCTTCAGGCGGTCTTCGTAGGCCTTCAGGAAGTCGGTGGCCACTTCCGACAGTTCGCCGAGCGTGAGATGGTCCTCACCGCCGAACACCTCCGGTTCCCGGGCGATCCGGATGCCGATGGTCTCGAGCAGCTCGGCGGGCACGTTGAGCGAATGGTAGCGGGGAATGTCGGCGAACCGGTAGGTGGTTTCTTCGGGAGCGGTCAGGGCCAGGCGATCGGCGGCCAACCGGTAGAAGAACATGGCCGCCTCGGCTCGGCGCAGGGGGGCGTCGACCAGGCCGTGGGCCCGGGCTCCGCCCGAGGGGAGGAAATGACGGGCCTCGGCGGGACCCCCGCGGGCCTCCGGCGTCTCGTCGGCGATGGGCGGGCAGCCCTGGAGCAGCAGGTCGCCGACCTTGACGAGGTCGCCCATGGTGGCGGGGCGTGCCCCGTCCTGGGCGGCTTTCCATTCGCCCAGGCTGGAGAAGGTGGTCTGGGCCTCGCGACTGGTGAAGGGAGATTCGACCCGCGAGGGTGCCCATTGGGGCTGCACCTGGAGCAGTTCGGGTCGGCTCATGCCCATCGAGCCGAAGGCGAACAGGGCGAGGGCGGTGCCGAACAGGAACCCCCCGCCGAGGTTCTTCAGACGGGAGCGCATGGGCAGGGAGACCATTGCCTCCCAGCGGCGACGCAGACGGGTTGCCAGATGCATGCCGCCGCCGCACCCACCACAGAACATGGCCTGGGGCACATTGGGCCGCCCGCAAGTGGGGCAGGGAATCATCACCCGGTACCCGCAGGCCGGGCAGAGCGGGGCATTGGTGGCGATCGGGGTCTCGCAACGGGGGCAGAAGTCGCGCACGGGTATCTCCCCTTGTCCGGAGCTTCCTGAGTTCGGCCTTTCACCTGCCAGGCAGATGAGAGGTCATCTCATCTATCGGCAGGCGCGCCGTTCTGGTGAAGGCCAAAAGACCACCGCCCCCCGCCCGGTTGGGGAACCGGAGCGGGGGGCGGTGGGGCCAACCCGAGCCTTTAGATGGGCTTGGGTGGCTTGCGCGGCGGCGGCGGTTCGTCGTCGATGCGCATTTTCTTGCGGGGCGGCGGTGGGTCACGGTCGTCGTCGATGTACATGCGCGGCGGGGGTTTGGGGGGACGTGGCTTGGCCGGCGGTTCCTCGCCGGGAGGACCGCGGCGTGGCCGGCTCGGTGGCCCTCCGGAGCCGAATCCGCCAGGGGCGGGGAAGCGGCGCGGCCCGGTACCCGGCGCGGCTCCACCGGCGGCCGGGAAGGGCCGCTTCCGCTTGGGCAGAGCGGTGATGTAGAGGATCGCCGATTTGTAGATGACTTCCGATTTGTCCTTGAAGGTAAGAGTGAGAGAGAACTGGTCGTACCCTTTGACCTTCCCCCGGAGGGTGGTGCCCGTGTTGAGGACGACCTCAACCGGCTGGTGCTTCTTCCTGACCATTGACAGGAACATGTTCTGGATCTGTGATTTGTATTGGGACATGGTTCCCTCCTGGGGGGTCCTTATTTCATCATGGCCAGAGCCTTGGTCTTGCTCTGGAGGGCCTTCAGCAGCTCGTCAATCTTCTTGGCTTCCATGGCCGAATCCTCGGCCAGCTTTTTCATTTCGGCGGCGACGACCGAGAAGGCGGCGCCCGCCGCGCCGACCCGAGCGGCTTCGATCGAGGCATTGAGCGAGAGCAGGTTGCTCTTGCGGGCGATCTTGCTGATGACGCGAATGACGTCTTCCATCTGCTTGGCCGAGGCTTCCAGCTCCTTCAGGGAGACGTTGGTCTTGCGCAGACGCTCGGTCATCATCTTGAGAATCTGGAAGGCGATTTCGGGTGTCGAGCTCAGCAGGCTCTTGAAGTCGTTCTTGGTGATGACCAGGAACACCGTGTCCTGGACGGTGGCCACCGAGGCGGAGCGCGGCATGTCGTCGATGACCGCCATGTCGCCGATGACCATTTCCTTGCCCAAGGTGGCGAGCACCGAGTCGGTCCCCGAACTGGTGCGCTTGAGGATGTTGACCTTGCCGCTCTTAATGATGTAGAGCGCGTCGCCAGGATCGCCCTCCTTGAAAACCATCGTTTTGGCGGGAACCGCCTGCTCGACGGTGATGGCGGAAAGATCGAGCAGGGCTTTTTCAGAAAGGCTCGTGAACAGCGAAACCTTGCTGAGAAACTGGATCTTCTCAAGTTCGGTGGACATGCCTGCTGGGAACTCCCGCCAATCACTCCGGTCGTTGCCGGAAAACAGCCAATCTGTCGCGGAACAGGGCGTCCCGGACGCCCCATCCTAGCACCCGTTCCCGGCCCTGTCAACGACCGCCCCCGCGGCGGCCCCTCCATTCCTCGGCTGTCGGCATGAGTTTCCGAACCCCCTGGCACCTTCTTGTCGGCTCTCCCATGGGCCGCGTGGGGTGTGCTATCATGACGGCACATCTTCCGCAGACGCAGAAAGGTCATCGCATGAAAGTAGGACTGGCGGGGCTGCCCATGTCGGGCAAGACCACCGTATTCAACCTGGCGACCCGGGCCAATGCCCAGGTCCGGGATTTCCTCGCCCAGAGCGAGGAGGTCAACACCGGCGTCATCAAGGTGCCCGATGCCCGCATCGACTACCTGTCGGCTATCTACAAACCCAAGAAGACGATCTACGCCACCGTGGAGTTCACCGACATTCCCGGCGTGTCCAAGGACGAGGTGGGGTTTTCCCGCAAGACCCTCGGCCACATCCGGATCTGCGATGCGCTGATCCTGGTCATCCGCCTCTTTGGCGGGGCTGAAGTCCCTCACATCCGCCAGACCGTCGACCCGGCGCGCGACCTCGACGAGCTGTGCCTGGAGTTCGTCCTGGCCGATCTCGAGCTGGTGGAAAAGCGGGTCGAACGACTCGCCAAAGACCTGAAAGTCGGCAAGAAGCCAGAAGCTGTGCGGGAAATGGACCTGCTCAGCCGGTGTCAGAAGGTGCTCGAGGCGGGGAAATTCCTGTCCACCGAGAGCTTCAGCCCGGAAGAAGACCACATCCTCAAGACCTACCGGTTCCTGACCCAGCGGCCGATGGTAGCGGTTGGCAACGGCAGCGACGAACAGGTCAAGAACCCCGCCGACCCAACCGTGAAAGCCTTTCTGGCGGCTTGCGAAACGCGCGGCTTGTCGCCGATCCTGATCGCCGGCAAGACGGAAATGGAGATCGCCACCCTCTCTCCCGAAGAGGAGGCCACCTTCCTGCAGGAATACGGCATCACGGAACCCGGCCGAACCCGGCTCATCCAGGAAGGGTACCGCATCCTCAATTACATCTCCTTCCTCACAGTCGGCGAGGACGAGGTCCGGGCTTGGCCGATCCGGCGCGGGACGTCGGCCGTTCGGGCGGCGGGGGCGGTCCACTCGGATATCGAACGCGGGTTCATCCGGGCGGAGGTGGTCGCCTACCGGGATTTCGTCGAGAAGGGGGGCATGGCCGGGGTCAAGCAGGCCGGCCTCGCCCGCCTGGAAGGCAAAGATTACATTGTTGAAGACGGGGATATCGTCCATTTCCGCTTCTCGATCTGAGGTGGGGGGAAGCCCCCGACCCCGGCGACCGGGGGTTCGGACCGAGGTCGCTGCCCGATGACCCTGCAGGGTCGGCTGGCCCAGGGGATCGGGGTGATCCTGGTCGGGCTCCTCATCTTCCTGGGATTCACGACCAACTCCTTCCACCAGATAGACCAGTTCATTACGGCCAGCCTGTTCCAGGAGATCGAGATCGCCCGAGATTTTGAGCATCTGGCCGACCAGTGGGTGGAGATGTCCGATCTGGTCAAGCAGCATCTCCCCGACCACCGGCGGGTCGACCCCCTGGTGCCCGAGGAGATGGCCCGCCGGTTCGAGGAATCCCTCGAGAAACTGGAGGGGCGGATGACGGAACCGGCCTATCGGGCGTCGTTCGCTCCGGTCCAGGGGATGGCCCAGGCGTATCTCAAGAAGCTGCGGGAGCTGGAACGGCAGGCCGGCCGGCGTGGCACCCTGGCGCGCCGGGAGATCCAGCGACGGGATGGCGCGGGGCAGGTGATGATCACCAAGGTGGGCGATCTGCTGGGCCGCTACCGGAAGATGATCGCCGATTTCTCGGAAACCCTGAAAAATACTGATTTCCAGGCGTCGCTCGGCACCACTTCCTCCCTGATGGTCAAGATCTCCCGCATCGAGCGCGATCTGGACATCGCCGAGAACGAGGTGGCGCTCTATCTCAGCCTGCGCAACGAGATGCCCGCCGCGGTGGCTAGCGCCCCGGTCGATCGAACGGCCGTGGCCGAGCGCGTGCAGAAGCGCCTGCAGGCGGTGATCGGGCTGTTGAGCCGTTCGATCGAGGAGACGACCAACCCCCTGCAGTTGCGGGTGTTCGGGGGCATCCGGGCCAAAATCCAGGAGTTCCGGCGCAGTTTCGCCGAACTCCGGGATTCGCTCGAGCACTCGGACAGCGAACGGCTCGAGATCGACGACCTGGTCGGGACGCTGGCCAACGAGCTCGAGGATCTGCGGCGCCGGGGAGTGGCGATGGCGTTCCGGGAGGCCCAGGTCTTCTGGAAACGCATCGGTCAGACGTCCGAAGGCCTCCTCGAACGGATCCGGGCCAACCGCCAGGCGGGCTTGGCCCTGCTGATCCTGGTGCTGGTGTTGGGCACCTACGTGGCCGTGGTTTTCCCCCGCCGGATCGGCGGTCCCCTGAAGCGGCTGGCAAAGGCGGTCGAGGATTTCCGACTGGGGAACGCATTCCCTGAACCCGAGCCCACCGGGACCACCGAAATCGATACCCTGGCCACGGCCTTCTATCAGGGCTCGCAACGGTTGAACGCCCAGGCCGCCCTCAATCAGAAGTATCTCACCACCATCCGCGAACTCGACCAGGTTTATCGCGACCTGCAGAGCCATCCCGGGGAGGAGGAGTTGGACGCTCCCCGCCAGCGGCTCGAAAAAGCGGTGAACATGGTTCTGGAACAGTTGTTGGAAAACAACCCCCAGATCGACCTGGTGAAATTGATGCACTTTCCCCGCGACAAGGAAGGCAAGCCGCAAACCCACGGTCCCCTCGTTCGGTTGGGTGAGACTCACACCAGTGCCGCCTTTCGGGAACACCCCGAGTTCGTGGTCTACAACCAGTCTGTCGCCACCCTCCCGGGTGAAGAGGAATCCATCCCCCTGGATGAAGGTCTGACAGGGTGGTTCTACAGGAACATGACCCAGACCACCATCGGGGTCAACGATCAGGGCCTGTTCCCGGTCTATCCGATCACCCCCATCCGTGATCTCCCCAATCTTAAAGATCGCGCTTTTGAAAAGGGGCTGCGCGGTTGCCTCTACCTGGAGAAGATCCTGAGGCCGAATATGCCCGACGATCCCGACAGCCAGGCCGAGCCTCCCGCCCTGGGGGCCCTCTTCGTCTATTTTTCCCGGCCCGACATCCGGCTGTCCTGGCAAGACCTTTCGTTCATCAAAATCATCGCCAGCCAGCTCGGTTCGGTGCTGGAAACTCATTACCTGCAAGAGGAAAGCGAGAAGATGCGGCGGATGGTCCAACATCTCCAGATGGCCAAAGAAATCCAGGAAAACCTCTTGCCATCGAGCATTCCCGTGGTGCCCGGGCTGGTCCTCGATGCCGCCAGCAAGCCGGCCGCCGACGTGGGCGGGGATTATTACGATTGCTTCCCGGTCGGGACCACCCGCCTGGGGGTGGTCATTGCCGATGCCGCGGGAAAGAATGTGCCGGCGGCCATTCTGATGACCGTTCTCAAGACGACCCTTTCGACCATGGACAAGGAGAACATGACCGCGTCCGATGTCTTGACCAAGGCCAACGCGATCATCCTGCGCAACATCACCAGCGATCGCTTTATCACGGCCATGTATGCTATAATCGATGCGGTGACCGGCGAGGTGGAACTTTCGTCGGCTGGCCACAATCCTGCCCTGATCGTCACGGGCAGTGGCGCTCAACGTTCGATCCAGGAGAAAACCGTGCTCGGTCTCCCCCTCGGCATCGGCGAGTTCAAATATCCTGCCCTCCGGTTCCGCCTGAAGCGCGGCGATTTGCTGGCCTTGTACACCGACGGGGTCACCGATGCTCGCAACCTCGCCAAACAGTCGTTCGGCATGTCGGGGCTGAAACGGTTTCTGGCCGGTCCGCGCACCGCCCGCATGGCCCATGGCCTGGTCGAAGTGGTGGAGGGGTTCGCCGAAGGCATGCCCCAGCAGGACGACATCACCGCCCTGACCATCGAGTTCCAGGGGAGGGAAGGATGAGTCCCCAGGCCGAGAGCGGCTCGCGCCACTACTGGGACCGCACCTGGTCCCGCTTTTTGCGGCACCAGGGCATGATCGCTCCGTCCGCCAAGCTCATCCAGCAGTTGATTCCCCACCTGCATCGCCATGCCTGGGTGCTCGACCTGGGCTGCGGTGAGGGGCGGAACACCATCTATCTCAGCCGGATCGGCTATCAGAGCGTGGGGATCGACCTGTCCCGCAAAGCCGTCCAGGTGCTGGCCAACAACCTGTTCGAGGAAGAGGTGCGGGCGGTTGGCATGGTCGGTGATGCACGCCGGCTGCCATTCCGCACCGGGGTATTCGATGGGGTGGTGGCTCACCACCTGCTCGACCATCTCGACGGCAAGGGCTTCGAGGCCGCGTTCACCGAGGCGGGCCGGGTGCTCCGGCCGGGTGGGGTCATGCTGCTGACCATGGGCAATTTCGGCCATCTGCGCGCCGACGACAAGGTGGTCGGCCGCGAGGACGGAGCGTTCGTGTTCACCGCCGGCCCCACCAAGGGGATGCTGGTGCGGCCCTTCGAGGCTGCTCCGCTGGCCGATCTCGAGCGTCAGGGCTGGGATGTCCTCAAAGACGAGCTGACCCCGCGGGGAAGCAAGATCATGGTCTTGCGTCGCCGCGAGCCCTCAGAATCGGCCGCGATCTAAACGATCGGGTCGCCCCCCCTCCCCGTCAGGGTCCTTCTTCCGGTTGCCGGCGTTTAACGGCGCTTGGCGGCCCGCACCTGTTGGGCGTGGTTGGGCAGATCGCCGAGGGGGGCCCTCCTCCCCCATGGGCCCCACGATCGGGAGCCGGCCTGGGGGCTTCCTGGCAGAGATGAGGGAAGGCTCCC
Organism: Candidatus Ozemibacteraceae bacterium; assembly: GCA_937998695.1. GTDB lineage: Bacteria > Muiribacteriota > Ozemobacteria > Ozemobacterales > Ozemobacteraceae > Ozemobacter. Next base: position 12,775 of record CALLCO010000203.1, on the reverse strand, counting down.
TCAGGAGGGTGTCGTGGGGTCGAACGGCGGGTGGATGGTCTGGGCTGGGGTGACCCGGTTGCGGCCGCTCTCTTTGGAATGGTAGAGGGCCATGTCGGCCGCCTTGATCAACGCTTCGGCCTCGAGGGCGCTGTCAGGGTGGACGGAGACGCCGAAGCTTGCGGTGATGCGGATCGTCTTGCCGCCATGCTCGATGACTTCGAGTTCGATCGACTTGCGGACCCGCTCGGCCACGGCGAGCGCCCCAGCCATGTCGGTTTCGGGAAGGACCAGGGCGAACTCCTCGCCGCCGTAGCGGACGGGCAGGTCGTGGGTACGAACCGCTTTGCGCATGATGGAGGCAACGCGCTTGAGAACCTCGTCGCCGGTCTGGTGGCCGTAGGTGTCGTTCAGTTTCTTGAAATGATCGATGTCGATCATGATCAGGGCGAGGTTGCGCTTGAACCGCACCGCCCGCTTGAACTCGTCTGACAACCGCTGCTTGAAATAGCGATGCAGGTAGAGATGGGTCATACCGTCGGTGATGGCCTGCTCGTACAGCTTGGCGTTCTTGACGGCGGCCCCCAGTTGGACCGCGAAAACCTTGATCAGGCGTTGATCGCGTTCGGTGAAATTGCCCTGGCTGATCTTCTCGGACAGATGCATGAGGCCGAGGAATTCGCCCTGGTGGACGATGGGTACAATGATGAACGAGGTGCCGAAGATGCGGGCATCGAGTTCGCTGAGGTGCAGATCGCCCAAGCCGTTGGTGGTCCGGATCAACGGTTCCTTGTGGTTCAGCAGGTGGTGGCAGAGGGGGGAATCGGCCAATGGCAGATGTTCGGGGAGGTTGGCCGAATCGCCCAGGTGGCTGCACAGGCCGAACTTCTCATTATCCTCGTCGTAGAGCCAGATGCTGCCGCGGGTGACTTCCGAGATCTCGGAAGTCGCGTTCATGGCCATGTCGAGCAGGGTCTTCAGCTGCAGCTCGGAGGCGATCATCTGGGTCGCCTGGTACAGGATGCTCACTTCCTGGATCTTCTCGTCGAGCCGTTTGTTGGTTTCGCGAAGCTCGGATAGCAACAGGAAGTTGTTGATGGCCACGGAGATATTGCGGGACAGCGTGGTGAGGAAGCTGGTTTCCTTCTCGGAGAAGGGGCTGCGCTTCAGTTTCTGGCCGACGACCAGCAGCCCGATCAGCTTTTCGCGGACCTTGAGAATGGAGATGCTGTTCAGATCGTCGGCGGCGAACTGGGCAATCAGGTGCTTGAGGTAGGGAAAATCACCGGCGTTGAACGTGATGGGGTCGGCCAGCTTCTCGAGGGCGTCGACCTCCTCGCGGGTGAGGACGACGCTGGCCTTGCGGGCCGAGAGCTTCCAGGAGCAGCGGAGCGAGAGTTCGCCGGACATGGCGTCATAGAGGAAGATGCCGCCCTTACTGACCCCGAGGGTGCCGAGGAGCAGATGGAGGAGCGATTTGAGCTGGGTTTCGAAGCTGGTGACCCGGCAGAGCTCTTCTCCGATGTCGCTGAGCGCTTTCAGGACATATTCGTATCGGAGAACCTGTTCTTGGAAGGATTGGTCCTGAGCTTGCCTCTCGTCGGCCATCGAAGGGATCAGGCTTTGTAGGTTTTCACCGCGTCGGCTTCGGCATCGAATGCCTGGGCGAACTGCAACAGGCCCATCATTTCGAACGTCTTGCGGTTGGTCGGGGTCAGATTGGTGAAGGCCAGGGCGCCGCCGGCTTCCTCGATGGCTTCGATGACGCCGATCAGGATCGAGATGCCGATGCTGTTGATCAACGGGGACTGCTCCAGGTTGATGACGATCTTCTTGATCCCTTTGCCCAGGCTGTCTGAGCAGATGGTATCGACCTGCTCCGCTCCAAGGTCATTGAGGTAGCCCTTGGTCCGGATGATCAGGACAGGCCCATCGACCTGGTGAACCAGTGAGAATTCCTCTGCCATATCGGCTCCTGCTGACCCCGAAGTGAACTCAATCCTACCAGATGTGTCACGCCATTGCAACGCAGTCGGATAGCGCTTGAGACGCCGATCCGGAGTGAGCTTACCACAAATCCCAGGGGGAGACAACCGGAATCGCATGAGGAATTTTCCTTGCTTTTTTCCCGATTTCCGATACTTTCATCGATCACGATGTGGCGTTCGAGGGTACAACATGTCGTTCGCTGGGTGGGCCTCCTGGTGGCGGGGGTGCTTATGGCCCGCTGGCTGGCCCGCGCGGAGGCGGTCGAGGTGCACGGTCTGACGCCGGTGGGGTTGAAGGTCTGGTTCACCCACCTGCGGTTCGCGGTCGCCGAGATCGGGTGGCAATGGTGGGGAATCGTCCTGCTGACGTTGCCGGCCGGGTTGCTGGTGGGCCTGCCCTCGGCGGCCTTCATCCCGGCAGGCCTGGTCTTTCTGCCCCCCTGGACGGTCCTGGCCATCCTGGCGGTGGCGCAGACCATGGCCACGGTGATGGTCTGGCTCATCGTCCGCCGGTTCCGGTTGGCTGACCCTTCAAGGGATCTGCTCAAGCCCTCCCTGGGCGATCTTGGCGCGGAAACCACCGGACTCACTTTCTGGCCGCGGCTGTTCACCGCCTTCCCCTTGCGATTCGTGGATGCGGTGGCCGCCGCGAGGATCCCACCGGAACATCCCCTCGCCCGGCACCTCCTGCCGATGGCTCTGGGCAACACGCTTCGCCTGGCAATCCATGTCGGCTGGTTCCACTTCCTGCTGGCCGTCGTGGTTGATTTCCGCCCCTTCCCCGAAACGGATCTGGGGTGGTTCCTGGTTCTGACCCTCGGTGAATGCCTGGGATTCCTCCTTCCGGAGATGCCGGAAGTCACCCCTGCCTCCCCCGCGGTTCGCAAGGTCGTCAGAACCCTGGCCCGTCAATCCTGAAGGATGGTCTCCCAGGCCCGGGGCTCCGCATTCCCCCGCCGGATCGGAGCCGCCGGGTAGGTGGCGTTTCCGAGCCTCGGATGCTATAGTATCGGGCGGCCCGGCGTTTGTTCTCGTCCGGCCGACCTGATTCCCCGAGGAGGTTCCATGAGCCGCAACCAAGCGTTGATCCGCGAATTGAAACACCGGGCCGCCCGCATCCGGTGGATGTCCCTGAAAAGCACCGCCCAGGCCGGTTCGGGCCACCCCACATCCTGCAATTCGGCCGCCGACCTGCTGGCCGCCTTGTTCTTCCACGTGATGCGGTATGATCCCCAGAATCCCGGTTCTTCCGCCAACGACCGGTTGGTTCTGTCGAAGGGGCATGCCGCCCCCGCTCTCTACGCTGCCTGGTGTGAGGCTGGGTATTTAACCGAAGAGCAGGTTTATACCCTGCGAAAGATGAACTCCCCGATCGAAGGGCATCCCATGCCCTACTTGCCCTTTGTCGACGTGGCCACCGGCTCGCTGGGCCAGGGACTCTCGGTTGGGCTGGGCATTGCCCTGCACCAGGCGCGGGTCATGAAGAACGACGCCCGCACCTTCGTCCTGCTGGGAGACGGGGAGATGGCCGAAGGGTCGGTCTGGGAAGCCTTCGCCCTGGCCTCCCACATGCACATGGGCAACCTGATGGCCATCGTCGACGTCAACCGGCTTGGCCAGAGCCGGGAGACCATGCACGGACATGACCTGCGTGCCTACGCCCGCAAGGTGGAAGCGTTCGGGTGGGAAGCCTTGACCTGCGATGGCCACGACTTCGAGGAGATCCTGACCACCTTCCAGCGTGCCCTCAAGGTCGAAGGGAAACCCACCTGCATCCTGGCCAAGACGTTCAAAGGGCACGGCGTATCCGCCATTGCCGATCTCGACAACTGGCATGGCAAGCCCCTGAAAGTTGGCCCCGAGCTGGACAAGGCCCTCGAAGAGGTGGCAGTCGACCTGATGAAGACCCCCCCCAAGCCGGCCATTCCCAAACCCGCCGCCGCCAAAGCCACCCCGCCGGTCGGTGAGCCTCCTGCGGCCTTTCCGCCCCCCCCCTATGCCCCCGATGCCAAGGTGGCCACCCGCCAGGCTGTCGGAGACGCCCTCCTCGCTCTCGGAGCCGCCGACCCTCGCATCTGGGTGATCGACGGAGATACCCAGAATTCGACCTATTCCCAGAAGTTCGGTGACCGCTACCCTGAACGCTTCGTCGAATGCTTCATCGCCGAGCAGAACATGGCAGGGATCGCGGCCGGCCTGGCCGCCCGCGGCCTGATTCCCTTCGGGGTCACGTTCGGGGCCTTCCTGGCCCGGGCTTTCGATCAGATTCGCATGAGCGCGCTCTCGGGGCTGCCGGTCAAATTCCTCGGGACCCATGCCGGCATCTCGATCGGAGAAGATGGGCCTTCCCAGATGGCCCTCGAAGATCTCGCCTTCTTCCGAACGCTTCCCAACGGAGCGGTCCTGTATCCGTCGGATGCGGTTTCCGCCTACAAGGCTATTCTGGCGCTCGCCAGGCACAACGGCCCGGGGTACGTGCGGCTGTCGCGTCCCGCCTCGCCGGTGCTGTATCCCCTCGGTGAGGCTTTCCCTCTCGGAGAGCTCAAGATCATCCATCAGGGTAAGGCTCCCAAGCTGACCGTCATCTCGGCGGGGGTCATCATCCACGAGATCCTCAAGGCTCTGAAAGACCACCCCAACGCCCATCAGGTCCAGGTGATCGACCTGTACTGTCTCAAGCCGTTCCCCGCTGACCGGTTGATCGAGGCGGTGGGTGCCACCGGCGGCCGGGTGGCGGTGTTCGAGGAGCATTCGCCGGCGGGGGGCATCGGGGAAGCGGTGGCCACCGCGTTGGCCGGCAAGATCCGGGAGTGGACCCACGTGGCGGTCGACCGCGTTCCCCGCTCGGGCACCCCGGAAGAACTGCTCGCGTCCTTCGGTCTTTCGTCCGGCACCATTCGCGAACGGCTCACCCGGCTGCTGGCCTGATTTTCCTGCTCTCTCAAAGGCTGGGCCCCTGATCGGAGACCCGGCCTTTCGCCTTTTAAAAGACCTGCTGGGCGCCTGTGGCAGGCCCACGAAAAAAACGTCCGTGGGTCAGGCGTCTGTCGGCATCCGGTTAGGTCAGAGGGGCTGCCTCTTGGTTGATCTTCCTCCGCCAACGTCTGCCGGCGACGGAGGTGATAAGCCTTCAGGAAACCTCATTCGGCGCCGACAAAGGTCATGGATTTGTTTGCCTCCTTAACTTCGGGCCGGGGTACCCCCCGGCTCACTTTTTTTCTCCGAACATTCCGGTTGCCCGGTGTCACCGTCAAGGAAACCTCATCTGGCGCCGACAAAGGTCGTGGATTTGTTTGCCTCCTTACTTCGGGCCGGGTACCCCCCGGCTCACTTTTTTTTCTGCGAACCCTTCGCGGTCCGGACGAAGTGTGCTACCATTCGGGCCATGTACATCATTGGCATCTCAGGACTGTCCGGTTCCGGCAAAAGCAGTGTCTCGAGGGCGATCTGGGAATACTTCCCCGGTCAGGTGACCGTGCTCGAGCACGACATGTACTACTACGCCAAGAAGGATCGCCCCCCGATCAAAAACTACGACCACCCCGATGCCCTCGAAACGTCGCTGTTGATCAGGCACATCAACGAGCTCAAAAGCGGCCGCCCGATCGAACGGCCAATCTACGATTTCAAGGTATCCGATCGGCTGGCCCAGACCGTCGGTCTCGAACCGCGGCCCATCCTCGTCATCGAAGGGTTGCTGATCTTCTGCATTCCTGAATTGATGCCCCTGTTCGACCTGCGCATCTATATCGACGTGCCGCTCGATCAGGCCATCATCCGACGGATCAAGCGCGACCATATCGAACGCGGCCGCACCGTCCAGAGCATCATCCAGCAATACGAGAGCACGGTCCGCGACGCCGCCATCAACCTGGTGCTGCCGTCCCGCTACCTGGCCGACCTGATCATCCCCCAGGGATCGAACAACCACGTCGCCCTGGAGGTGCTGTTCGGGCGGATCCGCGACCTGCTCGCCTCGGGCGGCAAGTCCGCCGGTCTCATCAAGACCCGTCGCCGGGGAACCGCCGTCCCGCCCGCCGCGGGCTGAAAAAGCGCGTCCCGCCTACTTCCGGAAGTCCCACGGCAGGTCCGTGGGTAGGGGGAAGATGGTGGGCGGTGGGAGCGGGATCCGCTCGAGGTCGATCGCTCGTTCCCCCAGTTCAGCCCCCGGAGCGAAGGTTTCCACCAGGAACCGCCGGATTGTCTCTTTCTCGTCGGGGGCCACGGTCTGCCAGTTCCGGGTGATCAGGGAGCGGTGGAAATCGGCGTTGACCAGCCACAGGCGGCCTTCGGGGCTCAGGGTGGGAATCCGCTGCAGGATCTTCGCCTCCATGGCCCGCCGGGTGGGTTCGTCCCAGGCGACCACCCGCTGGTCGCGCAGGCGCAGGGCCATTTCGACCAGTTCGAAGAAGGCCGACAGCATGCGGCGGTCGAGCCGCGGGGGGCCGGTCAGGACCGCTTCGTTCCCGTCCTGCAGGATGCGGCGCACCACCTTGGCCATGGCCAGGTTGGGAAATTTCTGGGTCTCCTCGAGCAGGGAATTGCGAATGATCTGTCGCAGGACGCCCCGGTCCTGGGGTTTAGCTTCCTCTACCTGTTTCCAGATCTTACGGATGTCCTCCAGCGCGGTCAGCAGATCGACGCGATGGGCCAGAAACTCCTCCATGAGGGCGGCCCGGGCAGCTTCCTGTTCGCGTTGCGTAAGAGCGATGGCAAGGCCGAACTCGAGACAGTTCAGGAAGGCGTTCTGTTGGCCGACGGTCAGCGGGGGGGACCCGGGGACGAGCACTCGCCGGGCTTCCGGGCCCTCGATTGGGTGCCAGAAGGGGCCCCCCGCCCAGGCCGGTGTCACCATCAGGATCACCAGGATGAAGATCAGCCAGCGTGCCATGTGGTCCTCCTCGAGGCCCGGGGTCTCGCCCCCCAGGCAGAAGATTATTCGTCGGTCGGTTCCAGGATACGATCATTTCCCCGGCCAGGCAAGGCACCCGGCGGAGCAAATCGGGGGAAGGGGTCATCGTGCCCCGGGGAGGGAGGCTGGGGCTCCCGTTGGCGCATCGAGGTGGAAGGTGATCAGGGTCTGATCGTCGGGGGCCGGGTACCGTTGCAGGTACCCCGCGATGACCTCCTGCGGCTCACCACCGCCTTTGATCGATTCTTCTGTCAGAAGTCGCCCGAGCCACCCGAAGGGATGCCCGGCCGGATCGCGCTTCTCCAGCTCGGTGATACCGTCGCTCGAGATCAGCCAGGTGTCCGCTGGGGAAAGCGCCAACTCCATCTCCTGGTAGACCGGGTTGGGCTGCAGGCCGAGCGGGAACGAACTGGAGGTGGGAATCGCCTCGAATCGCCCTGCCCCGAGCCGGAACAGGCCCTCGTGCCCGGCCGAGGCGACCAGGGCCCTCCGACGGGCCGATTCCAGGCGGATCACTAGGGCGGTCACGAACAGGGTGAACCGTTCCTGGATGAACATGGTCAGCCGCTGGTTCAGCCGGCTCAACAACACCTGCGGGGACAGGGTGGTGCGCAACTCGTCGTAAATGAAGCCGTGCATGAGCGGCACGAACTGGCCGGCCGACAGGCCCTTCCCCATCACGTCGCCCAGGATGAGCCAACCGCCCTGCGGATCTGGCGAGATGATGCCGAAATCGCCGCCAACCACCTGGCTCTGGCGGTTCCAGAAGCGGGTGGAGATGCCATTGAATCGCAGGTGGTCGGCGGGCATCAGGGCTTTCTGGATGCTGCGGGCCAGTTCCATCTGCAGGTCGAGGCGGCTCTGCCGGGCCATCAATTCCTGGTTCTGGCGCTGGATGGTCTCGTCCATTTCGCGGCGCGCGGTGATGTCGGAGACGACCATGACCGAGCCCGCCGTCTCCCGGGACGAGGTGAACAGGGGGCTGGCGGTGACCGAGATCCATCGGTTGCCGATGGACACTTCCTCCCGGAAGGGGCGGTCGGGGGAATACCCTTTCAGGACTTCTTCCACCTTCCAGGGGCATTTGTGGCACTTGAGGATGTTCTCCCCCTTCAGCCGCGACATGACGTTGCCCAGCATCTTTTCGGCCTGGGGGTTCATATACAGGATGCGGTTCTCTTGATCGGCCACCACCAGGCCTTCGCCGATGGAGCCCAGCAGGTGGTTCGTCCAGGGAATGGTGAAGAGGTCGGGCAGGCCGAGGGTGCGGCAGACGTCCGTGGGCAGTGGGGCGGGGGAGGGAGGAGGAGGTTCCACGGGAAGATCCTTTCAGGGGAGCAGGCCATGCTCCCGGAAACTGAAATAGCCCGATCCTTCCCGCCCCAGGATGACATGATCGATGAAGCGGAGATCGAGGGCGCGAGCGGCGGCTTCGAGGTTCCGGGTCAGCTCGAGATCGGCCGGAGAGGGCCGCACCGCCCCGGAGGGGTGGTTGTGGGCCACGAGCAGGCCGGTGGCATGCAGGGCAAGCGCCCGTTTCATGACCTGCTTCGGATAGACCGCGGTCTGGGTCTCGGTGCCCACTGATAGCGATTCGTCCTTGAGGATGCGGTTGGCATTGTCGAGGAAGACGACCCGGAACTCCTCGACCGGCAGGTTGGCCATGATGCCGGCCAGGTAGGCCACCAAGTCTGAGGCCTGGGCGATGAGCGGGGTAGCGCCGAAGGCTTTCTTTTGCAGCACCTTGCCCGCCACCGCCTGGATCACGCGCAGGAAGCGGATGCCGCCTTGGCCCAACCCGGGAATGCCCGCCAGCAGTTCGGGAGGGGCGGCGAACACTTCGGGCAAGCCGCCCAGTTCACGCAGCAGCGCCTTGGCGATCGGCTTGGTGTCGACTCGGGGGAGGGCATAGAACAGAAGGAGCTCGAGGATCTCGTGGTCGGCGAAGGCCTCCAGGCCGGCTTGGTCGAACCTGGCCCGCAGCCGTGCCCGGTGGCCGGCGAGGGGGTCGGCGGCGGCGGGACGGGCAGGCATGGCGGGCGAGGCGATCAGAGGGCGGCGAGTTCGTGCTCCACCACGAAGACATTCGAATACAGGTTGGAGACGATCTGTTTGCCGTTTTGGGTGAGGGTCAGGAAGGGGATGATGTCCTTGATAAATGGGTAGACGCTATCCCAGTAGAATTTCGGGTAACTTTTCCGCAGGTCATCTGGAGAAGTGTAGGAAAGCTTTTGGTTGACGCCGGTCTCTTCGAATTCGTAGTACAATGCCGCCACCTTCTTGAGATACCGGGAATCGCTCAATTGTCCGATCAGGTCCGAGGCACGCAGGAAAGCGGCGAACTGCTCGGCTCCGATTTCGTCAGTTTCCTCGGGGACGGGAAAGCGGGTCAGTTCGATGTTGCGCTTGATCTGCCGGGCGTTGATCAGCTTGTGGTTGGCAAACCGCTCGTCGATGAACAGCTTCGCCCGGTCGACATGATAGGGGGTGAGGGCCGCGTCGGTTGCTCCCGCCGGTAGGGTGATGAATTTTCCCCCTTTTCCGGTGGCGTACTGTCCGTTACGGTCGGCCTGGCAGACTCCCTTGACATACCCGATGTCGTGGCAGACGAGGGAGACGATGAAGTTCAGCCAGTCCTGGCTGGTCACCCCGCCTTCGCGGATCTGCTTGCCGCGCAGGATCTCCTGACCCACCATGGTGACCAGGATGGTGTGCTCGACATTATGGTAGAGGGCATCGCTGTTGGCGATGTTCTCGAGGGCCATACTGCCTGCCCAACCGATGATGTCGGCGTAATCCGGGTTCATTCCACCGAAGGTCCGGCGGTATCCCTGCTGGAGTTGCCGGATGAACTCGTCGATCATGGTTTCCATGGGATTGAACATGCGCTGATCCCCTTTTTCTCCGGTCGAGGTGGAACGGCGCCAGTCTACCAGGATTCCCCAGCTCCGGCAACCGCCGTTCTGGGGACGATGGGTTCCGGTTTTCTCGATTCCTGGGGAAAACTTGAAACTCCCCTGGCTTCGGAGTACATACAGAGGGTGGGGTAGCCGCGGGAGGGTTTTCCCTCACACATTCCCCGAAAAGTGCCGATGTCCCCACCGTTAGCTGACCACTGAAGGGAAGGCATGGACGAACAACTGGCGGAGATCCTGTCCCTGTGCAAGAAAATGGGGGCTTCCGATGTTCACCTGCGGGCCGGTCTGCCGCCGGTCTACCGCGTGGGTGGCCGCATTCAGCCCACCTCGGGCCTCCCCCTGCCCAATGAAGTCCTGAAGCGGTTCTTCGAAAAGACCGCTCCCCCGGTCACGCAGAAGATGCTCGACACCCAACGGGATGTCGACTACTCGGTCTCTTTGCCTGGCGTGAGCCGCTTCCGCGTCAACTGCTTCTTCCAGAAGGGGAATATGGCCTTCGTCTTCCGGCAGATTCCCTTCACCCTGCCCACCATCGATTCGATCAAACTGCCCAAGGTCATGGTCGATTGCGTACAGCGCGGCTCCGGCCTCTTTCTGCTGTGCGGCCCCACCGGATCGGGCAAGAGCACCACCATTGCCGCCCTTCTGCAGTTTCTCAACACCACCTACCAAGCCCGGATCGTCACCCTGGAAGACCCTATCGAGTTCCTTTTCCGTGACGAGAGGTGCGAATTTCTACAGCGGGAACTGCGCCGCGATTTCACCAGCTTTCCCGAGGCTCTGCGCGGCACCCTTCGCCAGGATCCAGATATCATCGTGGTCGGCGAGATGCGCGAAGTGGAAACCATCGAATTGGCGCTGACGGCGGCCGAGACGGGGCATCTCGTCATCTCCACGCTCCATGCCAGCAGCACGGCGTCGGCCATCGCCCGCATCCTCGGCGTCTTTCCCGCCGATGCCCGGGAGTTTGTGCGCGATCAGCTCGCTTCTGTGCTGATCGGCATCGTCGCCCAGGCCCTGATTCCGTCCAAGCGCGATCCCGCCGTGCGGGTGGCCGCCCGGGAGATCATGATCAACAACCCTGCCATCTCGAACCTGATCCGCAACGAGAAGCACGAGCAGATTCCGATGTTCCTCGAGACCGGTACCGATGTCGGCATGATCTCGATGAACGCCGCCCTCGAAGACATGGTTGTCCGCGAGATGATCGGTTCCGATCAGGCTTTTCCCTATAGCCCCGATCCCGAAGCCCTCCTGTCGCGCTTCGAACGGAAGGGGATCCTATGATCGAGAACCTGAACAAGATCGTGGCCAAGGCCCTCGAACTGGGGGCCCACGACGTGCACCTGAAGGCCGCGTTCGCCCCGATCATCCGGGTGGCCGACGAAATCCGGCATCTTGACATGCAGCCGCTGTCGCCGAAAGACATGGAGCGGCTTGTCTTCCAGATCCTCGATGACCGGCGGTTGCAAGCCTTCAAGGGAAAGGGGCAGATCGACTGCTCGTTCGAGCTGCCCAACGGCGTGCGCGCCCGCGCCAACGTCTTCTTCCAGCGCAACAACCTGGCTCTGTCGTTGCGCCTGGTGCCGCAAAAACCTCCTTCCCTCGAAAAACTCGGTTTTTCTCAAGAGGTCATCGACCTCATTCTCAAGACCAATCGCGGCATGGTGCTGATTACCGGGGCGACCAACTCCGGCAAGTCGACCACGGCGGCTGCGGTCATCGATACCCTGGCCCAGACCGAGTCGGTCCATGTCATCACCATCGAAGACCCCATCGAATATGTCTACGGCACCTACAAATCCTCCATCATCAGCCAACGGCAGGTGGGGGAGGATACCCCCAGTTTCAACCATGGGCTCACTTCGGCCCTGCGGCAAGACCCGGATGTCCTCTTCATCGGCGAACTGCGCGACCAGGAAACGGTCGAAACCTGCCTGAAGGCGGCCGAAACCGGGCACCTCGTGATCGGGACGTTGCACACCGCCAACGCCACCCAGAGCATTCTGCGTCTCATCAACATTTTCCCCTCGTATCAGCGTGACAACATTCGATTCATGCTGTCGAGCTGTCTCAAGGTCATCGTTTCGCAGGCTCTCCTGCCGATGCCGTCGCGACAGGGCCGGGTGCTGGCGTTCGAGGTGTTGCCCATGCTGCCCTCGGTCTGCAACCTGATCCGGCAGAAGAAGATCCACGAGATCTCGTCGATTCTTCGCGTGGGCCGGCGGTCGGGATGCATCCCCATGAGCGCTACCCTCAAAGATCTCCTCAAGTCGGGGCAGGTAAAGATGGCCGACATTCCCCCAGAATTGAGGGAAGACCTCAAATGAGGCCACTATGGGTATTTTCGACAGCCTGACCGGCGGCGGAGCCCAGAAGGAACTTGAAGAGCTCCGCAGAGAACTGTCAGCGTACAAGGAACGGTTGCGTCGGGCCGAATTCGAACGCGACGACTATCTCAAGAAGAACTTGCACCTGATCGACAAGACGCATGCGTTCTTCCAGCGCCTGCGTCTGCTGGTCGGCACACTGGAGGACGAGCAGGTCGTCACCCGCGCCTGGGACCTGCTCGACATGGCCCTCGGCATCAAGAAAGGCGGCATCTTCGATCGGACAGACCGGGGCTGGGTAGCGGCCCATTCCGTGGGGTTCCCCCATAATCAGCCCCCGATCATCCCGCTGGACGAAGATTCGATGGCCACCTACGTGGCCGATTACGGCGTGCCCCTCAGCATTCCGCACCTGCGCAAACAGGACGACTTGGGGTATCTCGAGCGCCGGGGGGTCATCTCCGATATCAAGATTGCCTGCCCGATACGGGTCCGGGGGGAGGTGGAGCGGATCCTCCTCATCTGCTCTTACGCCGGGAACGTCTTCGCCAACGAGGACGACCTTGAGACCCTCGAGATGGTCACCACCCTGCTCGGGTTGGTGCAGACGAACACCACCATCCTCGCCGAGCAGCGGCAGGCCCTGGC
>CALLCO010000202.1 GCA_937998695.1 Candidatus Ozemibacteraceae bacterium | reverse complement strand
GGCACGGGCCGCCGCCTCGATCTCCGGGGACAGCACCGCGAAGACATTCAATTTGACGTCGCGGGCCGCCGCCTCGGGAGCGGCCGGCGCGGAGGTCGGGGTCGGGGTGGGGGAGGGGGAGGGGGCTTGGGCCCACACCGGCCCGAACAGGCCGAGGAACAGGCCAAGCACCAGCCCGAGGGCGGGCATCGACGCTTGAGGGCGAGAGAAGCGAACCATTGTGCGACCTCCGTGAGGGGTGTCTAAGACTGGAGAACCTGCTGCGGGCATTGGATTTTGTGTTTTCTCTAGAGCCTGTGGCACGAATGCCCACAACAGGCCATTTTCATGTGCCGTCCATTCGGAGATGCCGATCGGACGAGAGGTGTTATGGGCGCGAAGAGCAAAAAACCGATTCATGCCACAGGCTCTCATGCACCAGCCTTTTGAGCGTTCATCTGTCTGAGAGTATGCCACCACTCAGGCAGGCTGGCAATCTCCCGAATCAGCCACGTCGGGCAACGTTGCGCCGTCATACAGGAGCGGGCCGGCTGTGCAGCGTCATTCCCGGCGCCCACCGGCCCACTTCTTTGCCTTCCGATCGGGGCTGATTCGCCAACGGCTTCGGGTGGCGGGTTCGAGTCAGCTCGGGGGGCGGTCGGTGGATAGGGAAACGGCCGTACCGGGAACGGGATGGCACCCACCCCCTGAGTGGGGGGCGGCTTTCCGTTGACTCGGCGTCGCCAATCTGGTATAGTCGAAGTTCCAGTTCAATCGTTCGAAGGAGTTTTCCCATGGGCGCGTGTCCAAAACATCGTGTATCCCGTCTGACCAAGTACAATCGGCGCAGCCACGACAAACTCGCCCCGTTGCCGTTGGTCAAGTGCACCAACTGCTTCGAGATCAAGCTGGCCCACCGGGTCTGCCCCGCTTGCGGCCACTACGGCAAGAAGACGAAGGTGTTCGAGGTCGAGAAGGCCTGAGCGTTCGCGCGGCATGAAGATCGCCGTCGACGTCATGGGGGGTGATTTCGCTCCCCGCGAACTCGTCCTCGGGGCGCAGGAATATCTCAAGACCGGTACTGCCGGGCTGATCCTGGTCGGACGCGAAAGCGACATCCGTCAGGTCGTGCCCGAATTGCCGGCCAATTGCGAGATTGCCGACACCCCGGAGTTCGTCGAGATGGGGGAGACCCCGACGGCCGCCCTCCGCAAAAAGAAAAATGCGTCGGTGGCGGTGGCCGCCCGCCTGGTGAAAGAGAACAAGGCCGCCGCCTTTCTGTCGGCCGGCAGCACGGGGGCGCAACTGGCCGCCTGCCTGCTCGAGATCGGCCGCATTCCCGGCGTCGAACGGCCTCCCATCTCCGTGTTGTTGCCGACCGCCCGCGAGCACGGGGTCTTGGTGTGCGACGTCGGCGCCAACGTCGACTGCCGTCCCCTCCATCTGATGCAATTCGCCCTGATGGGCTCGGCGTATTACGAGGCCATCTGCCACACCCCCCGGCCGCGGGTCGGCCTGCTGAACGTCGGCTCCGAGCCCGGTAAGGGCAACGAGCAGACCAAGGCGGCGTTCGACCTGCTGGGCAAGGCCCCGATCAATTTCATCGGGAACATCGAGCCCGACCACATGTTCGCCGGCGAAGCCCACGTCGTGGTCTGCGACGGGTTTGTCGGCAATATCCTCCTGAAAACCAGCGAGGGGGTGGCCGAGATGATCATGAATCCCCTCAAGCAGGTCATCGCCGGGGCCGGTCTGCCGCCGGCGGTCGCTGGCCAGCTCGCCACCCAGTTGCGGCGCTATCAGCCCGACGCCCCCGAATACAGCGGGGCGCCTCTCCTCGGCATCGCGGGCGGTGCCATCGTCTGCCATGGCAAGTCCAAGGCCCGGGTTATCGCGCATGCCCTGCGCCTGGCCGTCGAATATGCCCAGACCGATGTCATTGGCACCATCACCCAGCAGGTGGCCCGGGCCGGGAATGCCGCCACGCCGGGCGAAGCTCGCTGAGGGTGCCGACCGGGGGCGCGGGGAACCGCGGCTGCCCAGCCCATCACACCACCGGGAGGTTGTATCGTGATTGACACCCGTCTCACCAGACTCCTTGAGGTCGTATCGTGATTGACACCCGTCTCACCAGACTCCTTGGCATCCGTTTTCCGATCCTGCAGGGCGGCATGGCCTGGGTCAGCTCCTCCGGCCTGGTGGCTGCCGTCAGCAATGCCGGAGGGCTCGGCGTGCTGGGGTCCGGCTCCATGGATCTCGACCACCTCCGCCAGGAGATCCACGCCATCAAGGCGCAGACCACCGCGCCGTTCGGCATCAACATCATGCTGATGATGCCCAACGCGGCCGAGATTGTCGATATCTGCCTGAAGGAGCGGGTTCCCGTCGTCACCACGGGCGCCGGCAACCCCGGCCCCTACGTCAAGGCGTTCAAGGAGAACGGCACCAAGGTCATCCCGGTCGTTTCTTCGGTGGCCCTGGCCAAGCGGCTCGAGCGCTCCGGTGTCGATGCCGTCATCGCCGAAGGGACCGAATCGGGTGGCCACATCGGCGAGATCACCACGATGGTTCTGATTCCTCAGATCGTCGATGCCGTATCCATCCCGGTCATTGCCGCCGGCGGCATCGGGGACGCCCGCGGGATGGTGGCCGCCTTCGCCCTCGGGGCCGAGGGGGTCCAGATGGGCACCCGCTTCATCCTGGCCCGGGAATGCCATGCCCATCCCAACTACAAGAGGGTGGTGGCCCAGGCCAAAGACCGCGACACCGTGGCCACCGGGCATTCGACCGGCCACCCTGTGCGGGTCATCATGAACAAGCTGGCCCGCCAGTACATCGAGGCCGAGAAGAAGGGCGCCACCCCCGAGGAGCTCGACGCGATGGGGAAAGGGGCCCTGCGCCGGGCTGTCGTCGATGGCGACGTCGAGGAGGGGACGGTGATGGCCGGCCAGGTCTGCGGCCTGGTCGACACCGAAGAGCCGGTTGCCACCATCTTCGCCCGCTTCGCCGCCGAGTTGCCTGCCGTCTTCGCCCGCCTGGCCGGGCTCGCCCAGACCTTACGCCCGGCCGACCCCGCCCCGGACGCCCCCCACTCCCAGAACAAGGAAATGCACGCATGAACGTCCTCGTCTTCCCCGGACAAGGTTCCCAGAAGGTCGGCATGGCCAAGGCCATGGTCGAGGTCTGGCCCTGGGCCGCCGAACTGGCCGCCCGCACCGACCGGATCCTCGGCCGCCCTCTCAGCACCGTCTGTTTCGAGGGCCCCGAGACCGCCCTGAAAGAGACGACCAACACCCAGCCTGCCATCTTCTTCACCGCCGCCCTCCTGGTCGAGGCCTTGCGCCGTCAGAACTTTCCCTTCGGCGCCGCCGCCGGCCACAGCCTGGGCGAATACGCCGCCCTCTACGCCGCCGGAGCCGCCTCTTACGACGATCTGCTCCGGCTCGTCGACGAGCGGGCCCGTGCCATGGAAACCGCCTGCCCCTCGGGTACCGGGGCCATGTCCGCCGTGATGATGCTCTCCCGTGAGGCGCTCGAGGCGGTCTGCCAGGAAGCCGCCGGCCTCGGCGTCTGCGTCGTCGCCAACGAGAACTGCCCCGGGCAGCTCGTCATCAGCGGCGCCAAGGCCGCCGTGGCCCGCGCCGGCGAACTCGCTTCCCAGAAGGGCGCCAAGCGCGTCATCGCCCTCGAAGTGTCGGGGCCGTTCCATTCGCCCCTGATGAGTGCCGCCCGTGACCGGCTCGCCGCCGTGCTCGAGACCATTCCTTTCGCCGACGCCCGGGTTCCTGTCTACACCAACGTCGATGGCCAGCCCACCACCGCCGCTGCCGAGCTCAAGCGCAAACTGCTCGACCAGCTGACCGGGTCGGTGCGCTGGGAAACCTCGGTCCGGCGGATGTGGGACGACGGCTTCCGCACCTTCGTCGAACTGGGCGCCGCCAAGGTGGTCGGGCCCCTGGTCAAGAAGACCGTCGCCGAAGCCACCATCGCCTACGCCGGCGACCCCGTCACCCTGCAGGCCCTGCTGGCGCCGGCCGCTGCCCAGACCGCCGTCGGGCACGGGTGATCTCCGTCGCGGGAACCTGCCGTTCTCCCGCTGTTCCCTATTCCCTTTGCCCCCCCCACCCGCCCAGGCGACCAGGTGGCGGGTTTTCTTCAGGGGCGCTTGGGAGACTGCCCAGCAAGAGGACCAGGCAGGCAGGAGAAACCCGTTTTGCAACTTTTCCCCTTGACAGAGGAAGGGTTTTTGGGCAGAATACAGCACCTTCCCTCATCCTCTGAGGGAGAGATTCTGACCGGAGGTGCCCCCATGACGGGATCCAACGGCAAAACCGCGGTGGTGACGGGTTCGGCGCGCGGTATCGGGTTCGAGATCGCTCGCGTGCTCGGCCAGGACGGCTATGCGGTCGTGCTCTCCGATGTCAACGCCGAGGGCCTCGAAAAGGCCCGTCAGACCCTCGAGGGCGAGGGGCTCACCGTCAAGGCGGTGGTGGCCAATGTCGCCAAAGCCGACGACGCCGACCGTCTGATCGACGAATCCACCCAGTGGAAGGGCCGCCTTGACGTGGTCGTCAACAACGCCGGCATCACCCGCGACGGGCTGCTGATGAAGATGACGGAAGAAGCCTGGGACGCGGTGCTGACCGTCAACCTGAAGGGCACCTTCCTGGTCTCGCGGGCCGCGTCCCGGGTCATGCTCAAGCAGAAAGGCGGGGCGGTGGTCAACATCGCCTCGGTCATCGGCCTGATGGGCAACGCCGGCCAGGCCAACTACGCCGCCAGCAAGGCGGGCATCATCGCCTTCACCCGCAGCTTCGCCAAGGAGTTCGGCAAGCGCGGCATCCGGGCCAACGCCATCGCGCCCGGCTTCATCCAGTCGGAAATGACCGACGTGCTGTCCGACAAGGTCAAGGAACAGATGCTGAGCCAGATTCCGCTGGGCACGTTCGGGTCCCCGCGCGATGTGGCCAACCTCGTCTCGTTTCTCGCCTCCGACCGTGCGGCCTACATCACCGGGCAGGTGATCACGGTTGACGGCGGCATGGTCATGTATTAAAACTATCGAGCCCACACAACACAGGAGGTCATCCCACATGAGCAACTATTTCGAGGAAATCAAGCGCATCGTCGTCGACAAGCTCCAGGTGGACGAGAAGCAGGTCACCCCGGAAGCCAGTTTCATCGAGGATCTAGGCGCCGACAGCCTCGACACCGTCGAGCTGGTCATGGACCTGGAAGAGCACTTCGGCATCGAGATTCCCGACGAGGACGCCGAGAAGCTGAAGACCGTCAAGGACGCCGTCGATTACATCAACCAGAAGAAGGGCTGAGCCCGTTTTCCGCCCGACATCCTGACGGGCGGCGCGGCCCCCTCTCGGGTCGCGCCGCCTGTCGGTTCCCGCTGGAGCGCTGAACCCCCGTGAAGATCCTGCCGCGATTGGTCATTGGCAACATACGTCCCCGCTTCCCCCTCATCCAGGGGGGGATGGCGATCCGCGTCTCCACCGGCCGCCTGGCCGGCGCGGTGGCCCGGGAGGGCGGCATCGGCCTGATCGCCGGCTCGGGCATGCAGCCCGACGAGCTGCGCGAGGAGATTCGCATTGCCCGCCGCATCGCCAATGGCGGCTACGTGGGCATCAACACCCTGGTCGCCGCCAGCGAGTTCATGAAGGTGATGGAAACGGCGGTCGACGAGGGAATCGACGTGCTGGTGGCGGGTGCCGGTTTTTCGCGCGATCTGCTGGCTCTCGGCCAGCGTTCGGGGGTGCCGGTGGTGCCGATCGTCTCGACCGCCCGTCTGGCGGTGCTGGCCGAGCAGCTCGGCGCGGCCGCCGTCGTCG
This sequence comes from Candidatus Ozemibacteraceae bacterium, assembly GCA_937998695.1. Lineage (GTDB taxonomy): Bacteria > Muiribacteriota > Ozemobacteria > Ozemobacterales > Ozemobacteraceae > Ozemobacter. The sequence continues at coordinate 7,148 of CALLCO010000202.1, read as the reverse complement.
TCGAGGGCAAGGAGGCCGGGGGTCACCTCGGTACCACCAAATCCTCACGCCTCCTGTATCCGCTGGTCAAGGCGGCGGTGAAGATCCCCGTGCTGATCGCCGGCGGCATCGTTGATCGTGAAGACCTGCTTGAGGTCCTGCGCATGAATGTCGATGGCGTGCAGGTCGGCACCCGGTTCGCCGCCAGCCACGAGTGCAATGCCGCGCCGGCGTTCAAGGAACGCTACCTGCAGGCCCGCGAAGGCGACGTCTTCAAGATCCACAGTCCGGTCGGGCTGCCCGGTAACGCGCTGTCGACGCCGTTCTCCGACCGTATCGCCCAGGGGCCCATTCCGGTCGAGCGCTGCAACGGGTGTCTCAAGCGTTGTTCCCGCATCTTCTGCATCGTTCGGGCCCTGACCGAAGCGAAGGACGGCCATCTCGACCGCGGGCTGGTCTTCGCTGGCGAGCATGTCTACAAGATCAAAGAGATCCTGTCGGTGGCCGAGATCTTCCACCGGTTCTTCGACGGGCTCGAGTTCAAGGACGCGTGACCCGCAGCCCCCGCGCGGGGGCCGGCCGGCGCGCCGATCACCACCAGGAGGCCATCACCAATGAACAGGGTGTTCGTCACCGGCCTGGGCGCCGTTACGCCCATCGGCATCGGCGTCGAGGAGTTCGCGGCGGCCCTGCGGGCCGGCCGCAGCGGCATCGGGCCCATCACCACCTTCGATGCCAGCCAGCACTCCGTGCGGATCGCGGGCGAGGTCAAGGGGTTCGATCCTGCCCCCTACATCGCCAAAAAAGAGATCCGGCGCCATGACCGCTACTCTCAATTCGCCATGGCTGCCTCCCACATGGCCATCCAGCAGGCCCGGCTCGAGCCCGGCACCTTCGATCCCAAACGGGTCGGGGTCATCTTCTCGACCGGCATCGGCGGCATCCAGACCTTCGAGGCAGAGCACGACGTGATCCGGGCCCAGGGCCCCGGGCGGGTCAGCCCCTTCCTGGTGCCGATGATGATCTGCAATATCGCCTCCGGCTACATCGCCATGGCCCACGGCTTCAAGGGGCCGAACTTTTGCGTCGTCTCGGCCTGTGCCTCGGGCCTGCACGGCATGGGCGAGGCCTACCTGAAACTGGCCCACGGCATGATCGACATTTGCGTGACCGGCGGGGCCGAGGCGGCCATCACGCCGCTGACCGTGGCCGGATTCGCCCAGATGAAGGCGTTGTCTACCCGCAACGACGCCCCCGAGAAGGCTTCCCGGCCCTTCGATGCCGACCGTGATGGGTTCGTCATGGGCGAGGGCGCCGGCGCCCTGATCTTCGAGACCGAGGCCAGTATGCAGCGGCGCGGTGCCACCCCGCTCGCCGAGGTCATCGGCTACGGCGCCAGCGCCGATGCCTATCACCTGACCGCTCCCGAGCCCAACGGCGAGGGCGCTTTCCAGGCCATGTCCGATGCTATCGCCTTTCGGCAGACCCCGGTCACCGGGTTCAACTACGTCAACTGCCATGGCACCTCGACCCCGCTCGGCGACGTGGCCGAGATCTCGGCCATCAAGCGAGTCTTCGGCGACCACGCGAAGTCGATCATGGTCAACGCCACCAAATCGTTGATCGGCCACCTGCTCGGCGCGGCCGGTGCCGTGGCCTCGGTCGCCACCGTGCTGCAGATCTCGCGGGGGTTCGTCCATCCCACCATCAACCTCGAGAACCGCGATGAGCGGATCGACCTCGACTGCGTGCCCAACACGGCTCGCGAGGCCCGCATCGAGGCCGCCCTGGTCAACTCGTTCGGGTTCGGCGGCCAGAACGCCTGTCTCGCCTTCCGGCGCGTCTGATGGCGATGGCCCGCTTCTGAACGCGGCTCCGACCCGGCCACCCCCGACCCCCCCCCGACCCCCGCCTTTCCTATTCCCAACCGGCGGGGGTTGTTTTATAATGTGCCCAGAGGGACGGTTTCCTCCCAGAAAACCGAAGAGAGGCTACGCATGGAAATCCTCCGAGTCGCATCATCATCCAATCCCAAGTCCGTGGCCGGCGCCATCGCGGCCGTCCTCGAGCACGACACCCGCGTCGAGCTCCTGGCCGTCGGGGCCGGGGCCGTCAACCAGGCGGTCAAGGCCATCGCCGTCACCCGCGGCTACGTCGCTCCCAAGGGCATCGAACTGGTCACCATCATCGCCTTCGCCAAAATCGAAATTGACGGAAACGAAAAGACAGCCATCAAGTTCATCGTCGAAGCCCACTGAGTCCCGCGGCGGGCTGGCCTTGCCGCCGGTGGCCGGATCGGCTTCCGACCGGGCAGTCCGGCCCGCCGGCCGAGCCCCCGGCCGACCTTGGCGCGGTCGCGGGGGAATGGGGGTGTGGGTCGTCCTGGCGGGGTTCGGTCTGGGCGCCTGGTTTGGCCCGACCCCGGGCCCGGGTCAGTGGTCCGTGGCCCCCGACGGCTCGGGCCTGCGGGGCGTGGCCGCTCGACGGGGCTGCCCTCTCAGCCTGCCCGGGGCGGTTCCCCGGCCGGGGGCGGCTGCCCGATCGGTCGATCCCGGCCGTGTGGCCCGCGAGATGCGGCACGGTCTGATCGCCTGGTGGCCTGCCCCCGCTCCCGCGTTCGCCGCCGAAATCACCGGTTCCAAGGTTCCGGAGCTCAAGAAGAAACTGCAGGATGATCCCACCGACCGCGAGGCGCTGCTCGCCCTGGCGCTCGAATACAGCGTCCAGAAGCAGTTCGACAAGGCGGTCGAGACCTACTTCGCCCTGCTGAAGATCGATCCCAACAATTTCCACGCCTACAACAATCTCGGCATTTTGTACAAGAAGGCCGGCCAGTACCGCGACAGCCTGTATTGTTACCAACAAGCGCAAAAAATCAATCCCGATTCCTATTGGGTCCCCTACAACATGGGTCTGGCCTACGAGGCGATGGGTCGTATGCAGGAGGCCCGCGAATCCTACGGGAAGGCTCTCTCGCTCAATCCCGACTTCGCTCTGGCGCTGCAGCGCTTGCGCGAACTGTCCGAGGAGGCGGGCGCGGTCAAGCCGCTGCCCCAACCGCCCGGGGCTCAGATCTACGTGGCCGATTCCCCCGGCGGGCAACCGCGTCTCGTCGGCGGAGGCTCTTCCTCCGGCGGGGCCCCGGCCACTCCTCCGAAGGCCAAACCTCCCGCCACCACCGGCGCGGGCAAGCCAGCGGCTCCTCCCGCTGGCGCCATCGCCGTGGCGGAAAAACCGCCGGCCGCTCCGGCGCGGGCCACCCCCCCCAAGCCTGGCCGCGGCCTGCGCACCGCCCGCACCGGGCCGGGGGCTTCCCTGTTCAACCAGGCCATGGACGCCCTGGAAAAAGACGACCTGGCCAAGGCCATCGAATTCTACGTGCGCTGCGTGCTGACCGAGCGCGACTTCCTGGCCGAACCCGAGAATGGCCTGATCGTGAAGGGGCTCGCCCTGCTGCGCGATCGTCCCAACAGCATGAAGGACGGCCTCTTCTATCGGGGCTTCTTCACCGCCATCACGGGCAACCTTCCCGGGGCCGTGGCCGATCTCAAGATCTACCTCGAACAGGGCCCCGAGCAGAAGGTCATGGAGACGGTCTTCCTCGAAGAAGCCCAGCGCCTGGTCGCCCGCCATGAACGCGAGGTGGCCGAACTCGAAGCGCTCAAGGCCAAGCAGGCCGCCGAGGCCGCCGCCCTCGCCGAGGCGCGCGCCACCGCCGCCCGCGCGGCTTCCGCCACCGCCACCTTCACCCCCCGCCTCGATGACGTCACCCTCAAACAGATGGATGTCGATTCGATCATCGACGAGGCCAACCGTCTGTCGCGCGATGCCCGCATCCTCGATGCCATCGCCGTCCTCAAGGTCGGTCTCGACAAGGCCCCCGACAACCTGCCTCTGCTGATGGCCATGGCCAACGCCTACACCGACCTGATGTTCCTCAAGGACGACAACGAGGCCGGCCGCATGGCCCGCGACCTGTTCACCCGGGTCGTCACCCAGGCCCCACCCGACACCAAGGAACACAAGCTCGCCCAGAGCTTCATCCAGGAGCTGGACAACCGGCTGAAGTGAGCGTCAGGCCGCCGGGGAAGCAGAGGCCCGACCTGGAGGGGCCTTTTCCACCGGGAAAGTCCGGAGGCGCCGTTCTTCCCGCCGGTGGTCCCGCCTCGCCCCCCCCGGGCGAGGGACACGAAGACTTCCGTGGCCCGCTTCCGGAGCGGGTCGGAAAATTCGGTTTGTGGAACGGGTTGTGGAACGGGTTTTTCTACCAGCGGATGGTGACGCCGGTCTGGATCTGGTCGTCGAAGCCGTAGGGGCGGTAGGTGCGCAGGTTCTTCGTCCAGGCCAGTTCGACCACCGAGTGGCGCGTCGGGGCGAGCCGCAGGCCGAGCACGAGGTCCATCGTGTCCTTGTCGTCGCCCGCCTGTACCTCGCCGGTCAGTTCGCCGATCAGGGTGGCGTGGGCGGTGGCCTCGTAGCTCAGGGCCAGGGCGTAGAAGAAGCGGTCGTCGACGTTCTCGGAGTTGAGGATGGCGCCCAGCTGCAGGTTGGCCACCGTCCAGTCGGTCTCGCGCGTGGTGACCACGCCGTAGAGCTTCAGCTCGTCCTCGCGGCGCGAGCCGGCGGGGAGCATCCGGTCGGGGTTGCCGGTGGTGACGTAGGCGGTGGCCCCGTAGGCGAACCGATAGTAGGAACGGTCGGGCAGGTAGGTGGCTTTCCAGCCCAGACGCAGGTTGCCCACCCCCTCGTTCTCGTCGGCCGGCGTGCCGTAGGTGCGGGGCGCGGAAAGATCCCAGCGGTGGGCGGGAATGGTCACCGCCCACTCGGCCCACTCGCCGAGGTAGTTGAACGACATCAGCAGCGAGCTCACCGAGCCCTTGTCCTCGCCCCGGTAGGCCACGCCCCGGCGCGAGCTGAGTTCGTGGTATTCGAACCGGGCTCCGGCGAACATCCGCCCCGGGTCGAGCTTGTCGGCGGTCTCGGAGACGAAGAAGCCGATCAGGCCGTCGCGGTTCAGCACGCAGCGGGGGGTTTCACGCAAGAGCGGGCGGGCCGCCCGTCTCCTCGCCTTGTCGGCGGCACCGGGCATCGAGAAGACCTCGAAATCCTGCCCGTCGTAGAGCCGCACTTCGGCCGCCCGGACCGGGGCGGCCAGGCCCAGGGTCAGGGCGACCCCCAGGATCATGGGCAGAACCTGGGTGAGCCGGGATCGGCGGCGGGCGTCAGAGGGTTTCGACATACATGCGCAGCAGGCGGGCGTGCGGGAACGGCGGAGCCATGAACTCCAGGATGTTCAGCAAAGCCCGGGCCTCCTTCTTGTGGGTGGGGGCTTTCGCCTTCAAAAACAGGATCGTCTCGGCCATGGCCTGGTAGAACTGGTGCTCGGCGCGGGCCGGGGCCAGCGCGATGACGTTCTTGCATTCGGCGATGGCCTCGGGGAAGCGGCCGGTGAACAGGTAGATGACGGCGAGGTTCGAGTGGGCGTCGGGATCGCCCGGATTGCTGTCGAGCACACGTTTCCAGATTTTTTCGGAACGTCCCATCAGCACGAAGGCGGGGTCGAACCGGATCGGTCCGCTCATCATCTCCCATTGGCCGACCGCCTCCTTCCCCTTGCCTCCGAGCCAGTAGAGGTTGCCCAGGGCCAACCGCGGGAAGGGATTGTTCGGGTGGTGCGCGACCGCCGCCGAGACTACCTCGAAGGCGTCCTTGAAGTTGCCGGCCAACAGGTGCAGGTAGCCGAGGTTCATCAGCACCTCGAGGTTCTTGGGCGAGGCCTCCCGCCCCTTGACGAAGGCGGCGAGGGCGTCGCCCATGAAGCCTTTCTCGGCGGCCTCCAGACCCTGCCTGATGAGGTCGTCGGCCGGGTCGGCTGGCCGCGTGGGGGGGGGACGTTGCCCGGCGAGCTGGTATTTCGAGCTCATCTTGATCTCGGGTGGCGCGTATTTCAGGGCCTTGGCCTTGAAGTCGCCCAGCTTCTGGCTCACCCAGCGGCGCTCGGCCTCGGTCATGGTGGGCTTCTGACCCACCTTGATGGGGGCGGCCTGGGGGGGCCGCGCCAGCACGGGGAAGTTCTGCAGGTGCTTGAGCACCCACATCTTCTCGTCGTGGGACATGGTCGGGCCATACTGGGCCAGCTTGTCGGGCGGGGGCGGCGGCCGGTCGGCGATGGCCGGCCGGTCGGCGCCTTGGGCCTTGTCGGACATCCGCGTGCCGACGTCCTGCACATGCTCGTAGGAGGGGGCGCGGGCGGGCGCCATCAGGCGACCGAGCTCCCAGAGCTTCTTGCGGGCGTGCTGCTTGATCGACGAGCCGGCCGGGGCATGCGCGTAGAGGGTTTCGTAGGCGTCGCGGGCCGGCTGGTAACGAGCGAGGCGGATGCGGCTCATGCCCAGCAGCGCCCAGCTCTTCAAGTGGCGGGAGTTGACCCGCACCGCGGCGAGCCCGTAGCTTTCGGCAGCCTCGAACTGGCGCTCCTCGTAGGCCATCAGGCCGAGGTAGTAGGGCGGTTCGGGGTCGTTCGGGTTGATCCCCTGCGCCTTGAGGAAGGCGTCGCGGGCGGCCTCGCGCTGGCGCAGCCGGTGCCGCATCTTTCCCATGTTGAGCTGGAGGTCATAGTGGTTGGGGTTGATGGTGGCGGCTTTCTCCCAGGCGCGCAGGGCGGGGGCGCTCAGGCCCCACTTGGCGTACATGTCGCCCAGCTCGTACCAGGGCGCGAAGGCGTGCGGCGCGAGCCGTTGCAGTTCGAGGTAGATCTCGCGGGCGTGGTTGACCAGGCCCTTGGCGCGGAAGTCCATGGCCTGCTTCAACATCTTCTCGATGGGCACGGTGGTCTTGATGTGCGGTACCGGCAGGTCGGCGTGCCGCTCGTGCGCCGCCGCCAGGCGGTCGTGCAGGTCCTTGACCACCTTGGCCACCACTTCGGTCGGCGGCAGTTTTTTCTGCATCTCGGCGAGCAGGGCGATGGCTTCAGGGGCTTTGCCCGTCTTCGCCAAGGTGATCGCCTTGAACAGCGCCGCCTTGGTGTGGTCGGGCCGGGCGACCAGCACCGCCTCGAAGCAGGCCAGGGCCTTGGGGTAGTCGGTGGCGAGGTAGTGGGCGAGGCCGAGGTTGTAGCGGGCCAGCAGGTAGGTCGGCCGCAGGGCGAGGGCCTGGTCGAGGTCGGCGAT
>CALLCO010000201.1 GCA_937998695.1 Candidatus Ozemibacteraceae bacterium | reverse complement strand
TCCGACCAACGGGCCGGTCGCCCCTACCATCCGTTCATCGCTGATCGTTCCGACCAACGGGCCGGTCGCCCCAAGGACACCAATGTCGTCCCATCAATGCCGTCACCCTTACAGGATCGGCCAACACCCCATTTTTGACCTGGGGTGTCGTCCCCCGGCCGTTTCCCGCACCGCACCGCCATCGACCGCCGGCCAGACCAGTCGGGGCAACCCGCCCTGTCAGGGTCGCTCGGAATGGATGGCCAGGTAGTCGAGGTTGCGCAGCATACTGCGAATGCTACTCAGCAAGTTGAGATGCAGCACCTGTGCCAGAGAGGCCGAACTCTGCTTCTGCATGCGGGCGAAATGCTGGCGGTGGATCTCGCTTTCCAGCAACACGTAGTCGCGGATCCGTGTGCGGATCCATTCGGCCTCGGCCTTCCCCAGGTGCAGGTGCTGATGGAACCGGCTTACCACTTCGGCGCAGTGGTCGAGCCCGACCCGAATCTCCTGAAGCTGCTCTTCGGGAATGATCTGGCCCGACTCGTAGTGGTCCTCGATCTGCTCGACGAAGTTGTGAATCTGTCCGGCCATGATGTCGAGATCGCGCACCTGGTGCAGCAGAGCAGTGGCATGGCGTAACTGTCGCTCGGCGATGTTGCTGGCCGACAGCCGGACCAAAAACTCCTGAAGGTCGGTGGCGATCTGGTGCATATTCGAAACCCCGGTCTTGATCGAGGCGCGCAGGGCATAGCAGTCGTCGAGATCGATGGGGGAGAGCTCCAGGAAATCCCCGATGCGGCCCAGTTTGCGTTCGACCGCCCGCAACAGGGTTTCGGCCTGGGCGGTGGCCTGTTCGAGGGCCACGAACGGGGTTGCCAGCAAACGTTTGTCCAGCGTGGGGACTGGCGTAGAGTCGGCGCCCGGCGGCTCGGGCACCACCCATTCCACCGCCCGGCGCAGCCAATCGGCGAAGGGCAGGAAGAGCAACGCATTGATCACGTTGAACAGTGTGTGGGAGTTGGCGACCTGCCGGACCGGGTCGGTCGAGGTGTACCCCACCAGGGTGACGAACGGATCGAGCAGCGGCAGGAACAGCAGGGTGCCGAAGACGTTGAACAGCGAGTGGGCGACCGCCGCCCGGCGGGCGTTGGTCGAGGTGCCGATCGAGGCCAGCAGAGCGGTGATGGTGGTGCCGATGTTGTCGCCGAAGATGATGGGAATGGCCGCCAGTTGCGCCGCCCGGGGATCGTCGCCGAACGCCCCCGCCGCCATCAGGCCCATGGTCAGACCGACGGTGGCCGAACTGCTCTGGACGATCAGGGTGACCAGCAGCCCGGCCAGCACGCCGAACAGCCGGTTGCTCGACAGCAGCACGAAGGTCTGCTTGAACAGCTCGTGCTCGCGGTAGGCTTTCAGGGAGTCGCCCATGAAGGCCATTCCCAGGAACAGCAGGGCGAACCCGACCAGACATTCCCCCCACGAACGGTTGCTCTTCGATTTGCCCAGTATCATCATCAACGTTCCCAAGAAGAGCAGCGGCCAGGCGAGGTCCTCTAGTTTGAAGGCCATCAGTTGGGCGGTCATCGTGGTGCCGATGTTCGCGCCCAGGATGACCCCGATCGCCTGCAACAGGGTCATCATGCCCGCGTTGACGAAGCCGACCACCATGACCGTGGTGGCCGAGCTGCTCTGAATGACGGCGGTCACCCCGGCTCCGGTCAGCAGGCCCCGCCAGGGAGTGCTGGTGAGGCTGGCGATGATCGCCTTCAGGCGGTCGCCGGCGATGCGCTGCATGGCCGCGCTCATGAAGGTCATGCCGAACAGGAACATGCCCAGCCCGCCGAAGAAATGGCCGAACTCCTTCTGGGCGGTTTTGCCGTAGCGACTCGAGACGAGGAAGAAGGCCAGGAAGAAGGCAGCGGCGAGAACGACTTTGGCCACCATCTTGACCTGGCGTTTCGTTGTACGGTCGATCATCAGCGGCTCCAGGGGGAACCCCCCAAGGGGATGGGCCGGCCGGCGCGAACCCCGCCACCGCCGGCGCCGGGAGGGTAACACATCCCGCTCGAATTGCCAAATCCCACGAAATCCGTTGGAATGACGGGGGCTGGTTTGGCTGTGGGTGCCGATGGCCAGGGTGTTTTCGAAACTTCCACCTGTCGACGGACCATCGAGCCGGTCGCCTGAAGGTGCCCTCCTGGCCAGCGGTGCGCTGCGGTCTCGATCTGGCATAGGTTCACAGGGTGAGGGGGCATGAATTCGTCCGGGTTTTGGTCTTCACGCCCAAGGCGCCCGCGCAGGAAACGGAAAAGAGGTGATCAGCCAGACCTCTCGTGCGGCCCGACCCGGAAATCAGCCGAAGAAACCGGCGGCGTGGGGCGCAGGACCAATGCCAGGGCGGCGAAGATCAGCAGGGTGCCGGCCAGGCCGGCGGGGCCCAGTCGCTCGCCGAACAGCACCGCCGACAGGATGGCCCCCGAAATCGGTTGCAGGTAGAGCACGAAACTGGCGGTCGAGACGGGGATCATGGCCAGGGCGCTGTTCCAGAGGCCGTAGGTGAAGACCGAGTTGCAGACGCCCAGGTAGACCAGTATCAGCACCTCCCGAGGGCCCCAGGTTCCCAGCCCGGTCCAGGCGGCCTCCAGCGCGGCGAAAGGGGCCAGCATCGCCGCCCCCAGCGCAAAGGTGTCGCGGCATACCACCGGCCAGGGATAGCGGGCGATCACCGCTTTGCCGAGGATGCCGTAGATGGCCCAGGCAACCTGCGGGACGGTCACCAACACCAGGCCCAGCCAGTATTCCGGCCCGCGCGAGGCGGCACCGGGGGCATCTCCGGCCAGCAGGAACAATCCGCCCAGGGCGATGCCGACCGCGACGAACTGCCGGCCCTGCCAGGGTTCCCGCAACCAGACGGCCGCCAGGATGACCGTGAACAGGGGCGGGGTTCCCGAAATGATCGAACTGGCGATGCCAGGCGCCCAACGCAGGCCGAAATTCATGCCGAGCACCAGTACGAAGGTGCCCCAGAAGGCCAGCCAGCCCATCGCTCGCCGGTCGCCGGGGGCGATCCCGCCCAGCGGCCCCGAGCGGGTCAGGGCCATCAGCAGGCCGCTGGCCAGGGCGAAGCGGGCGAACCCCAGGCCGATGGGCGGCAGGGACCCCAGCACCCCCTTGGTCAGCGGGTAGGCCGCCCCCCACAACCCGGCCGCCACCGCCACCTGCACGATGCCGCGCAGATGGGAGCCGGTGGACGGTTTGGTGGTGGTGGTCGCGGAGTTCGCGGCGGGTTGAAAGTTCATGGCGGCTTTGCTGGTTGCCCCTACAGTATCATTCTTCCCACCCCAGAGCGAGGGGGAGTCGATGAGAACTTCCGATGGCCATAGACGTACCCCCGATTCGTTCATATAATTGAGGAAATATTCGAACGACGGGGTAGCGTATGCGCAATCCGACCTGCCGCAGGGTTTCCCAGTGGTCCGTCACCGCACTGTTCTTCCTGCTCCTCGCCGTGGGGCCCGCCTTCGCCGGGGCCTTCAACCTCTATTACGAAAGGGTCGTCTACGATTCCTACGGCAACGAACTGGGCTATCAGACCCAGCGGTTGAACTCGATCGATGACCTTCCCTCCACCAGCCTCTGGCGTGCCTATCTCAACCTCCTGGTCGGCGACCGCTCCATCTATTCGTATGCCCAGAGCATCGCGACGAGTCTGAACATGCCGCTGAACATGACCATCAGCGACCGCAATCAAATGTCTTCCTCGAGCAAGAACTCCAGCGGCTACAATCTCAAACTCTTCCGCCACGTCACCCAGTATTCGACGACCAACAGCCAGAGGTTCGTCTTCCTGCACGAGCTTGGCCACGTGGCGATGCTCAATGCCTATCCCGGCTCCTACAATTTCACCGGTCTCGACTACGGGGCCGACAACGTCCACTACATCGACGAGGTGCTTCCCAACGCCAATACCGCCTGGGTCGAGGGCTGGGCCAACGCGTTCGCCGCCTGGAAGAACGGCGGCCGGGTCTTCAACCTCGATCTCGGTTCCCTGGGCACCCTGGCCTTCTTAAAGGGCAACACCTTCGAAGAAATGACCCGCAACGAGTTATTCACCGGGAAAGCCATCTACGACATGATGAGAACCCTCCCCTCCGGAAAAGACAAGGTCTACGACGTCATCGCCCGCACCGGGCCTCATTATTCGCTGCGGCATTTCTGCAAGGCCTATCTGTCGGTCTATCCGCAAGACCAGGTCGCCCTGGCCAACATCCTCAACCAGAACAGCTTCGGGAAGATGTCCCTCCATGAGATGCTCGACTACCTGAACAACGGGTCCAACCAGGTCAGCCGGTCTTTCTACGACTACCTGGCCGGGGCGGGCAAACTGGGCGGCACCTCGACCGGCCCCGGAACGGGCACCGGCACCAAGACCTCGTGGTGGAGCTCGATCGCGAGCTGGTTCTCGCGGGTGTTTGGCGGGCTCTTCAACAAATCCAGCGCCCCGGCCTATTCCGAGACCCAGCAGGCCCAGCCGCCCGATGGTTCCGTGGCCCTGGGAGGCGGCTCGGTCAGCGTCCCTGCCCAGATGAGCGACGGGTCGGCCCAGGCCGCTTCCGGCCAGTCCCAGTCGCCTGTGGCCATCGATCCCAGTGAGCGTGGGCCCACCGACCTGGTGACCGCCCAGGAAGCCTACGAAAAGGCCTTCGCCGCCTACACCGCCGCCTGCGCCAAGGGCAGCCCCGACTCCGCCGAAGCCAAGGCCGCCCGCGCCAAGCTCAAGGCCGCCAAATCCACCCTCATCCGGATCCGCAAACAGCTGGGAGCGCGCTGACCACCCATCGGTTCTGCTACCTGCGGCCAGCCTGTCATCCTCCTCTTTCGTTCGACATACAGGGGAAGCGATCCCTCATTCGCATGCATCGGCCTCCTCATGTCGCGGCCGTGGCGTGTGGTCCTCGAACACAGATCAGGTTTCGGGGGTGGCATTAGGCCTGCGGTGGGTGGCGGGGAAAGGCCGGGCGCGGTATGATGGGGACCATCCAACCTGACCGGAGGCCACCCATGGACCACCTGTTGTCCCGCCTTGACGCCCTCGAGCGAGCCAACCGCCGCTGGCGGCGCGCCTGTTTTGCCCTGGTGCTGTGCGTCGCCGCCTGGATCGCCATGGGAGCTGTCCAATCTCCGGTCGAAGAACTGGTCGCCCGCCGGTTTGTCTTGCAGGACCGGCTCGGGCAGACCCGCGGGACCTGGGAGGTTACCACCGACGGCAGCCGCCTCAGCTTGTTCACGGCGGCCGGTTCCCCGGCCTTCGTCCTGGTGGGAGGGCGCCCGGTCAGTGGGCTCGAAGTGCGCGACGGCAGCGGAACCACGCGGGTCGAACTGGCCTTTCGCGACGGGGTAGGCACCGGCTTGTGGCTGCGGGATGCCCGCCGCCGGATCCGGTTCGAGATGTTCGAGGCCGCCGCCGGGCCGATGATGGCCTTGCGCGATGCCTGGTCGCGCAAACGGCTGGCCATGATCGTCACCGAAGCGGGCCCCGGCATTTCCCTGCTCGACTCGCTGGGAAAGAGCCTATTGGGCCTGGTGGTGGCGAGCGACAGCCCGACCATCGGCCTCAATGACGGGTTGGGACACATCCTCTGGATGGCCCCCAACCGCTGAGCCCAAGCGGAGCGCTCGCTCTCCCAGCCCTGCCAGCCAGGACCAACCCGCACTGCCCGCCGGCCATACGCCTGGAAGGCAGGCCAAGGGCCGGCCTCAGAGCCGGGCGACCGGCCCCCGATCAGCCGGCGGTCTTCAGATCCTCGCGGGCCAGCAGGAAGACGACCGCCAGCGAGCCGAGAGTCGACAACCAACCGCGCCAGCCCAGGTCTTTCAGTTGACGCATGGTGCACAGGAACAGGAAAACGGCCACTCCCAGGGTCGAAAAGGCGAAGAACCAGATCATCATTTCCTCCCGAGTGAATCCTGCCAGTCCCGTACCAGGTTCCAGGCGGGGAACCGCTCCAACGCGAACCGCCAGGCCGCTCCCGCTTCGGTGGTCGCCCCCTGGGCCGCCAGCAGGGCGCCCAGGTTGGCGGCCCGGAACCCATCGGTGAAGGTGGGAGGGGCCTTGCCGAGGGCCTTGGCCTGACCGGCCAGGACGTTGGGGGGTGTTTCCAGTCCGAGCAGGGCATCGATTGACATCTGCACCAGCTGGCGGGCCAGGGTGGGGTGCAGCGAGACGGGGGGCTGATCACCCGCCGGTTTCAGTTCGAATGGCTCCGGTCCGTCGAGGACCGCGAGCAGGGCGGTCCCGGCCTGGCGGGATGGGGTCGCCTGCCCGGCCAGCACGGCGGCCTGCCACTCGGCAAACCGCAGTTGGACGGCGGGATTGGTGAAGGTGGCGGCCGGCGCCCACAGGTGCAGACTTTTCCCGCTAAGCTTCCAGATGGGTAGGGGAAGGAACGTCCTGGGCACGGTCGCGGCCAGGTGCGATCCGATCGACAAGGGAGTGGACAGACCGATGGGAAGCGGCTTGGCCAGGCCGGCGATCTCGGCCAGCAACACGGCCTTGGCCCCGGCGGGGTAGGCCCCCGGGTTCTCGATGTGGGCCCGCAGGGCCTGCCGGTCCGGGCGGCCGGCGGCCACCACCTCGAACCAGCCGTCGAACGTCGCGGGCGCATCCGCGGCGAACTCGGCCGTCCAGGTCTGGCCGGCGGGCAACAGGTCGAGCGTGCGGCGGGGGGACCGGGCGGTGAATCCGGCCGGCCAGGCCACTTCGGCCGACAGATCGTGCACCGGCCCCAGGAGGGCTTCCACCTGCACGGTGACCCGCAGATCGCGGGTGGCCGGGTTCCAGCCCGTGACCAGAACCGTGGTTTTGTACCAGTCGGGAAATCGGATCTCGGGTGGCTTGGCCTCGGCGGTGCCCGCCGCGCCCAACCACCACGCCAGTCCCAGGATGGCCAGCAGCATCCGTGTCATCGGTCGATTCCTCCTCGCAGGTCGCGCCTCCACGGTAGCACGCCGGGCCGCCCGGCGCAAACCCCCGCCAGTCACCCGCCAGTCCCCTGCCAGTCACCCGGCCCCTCGGGCAGGCCGCGGCAGAGTCAACGTTCGGTGGGTTTGGTCGGGCACCCTTCCTCCGCGGGGGCGGTGCCCTCGGCGCGCGCGGCGGCGCCGCGGCGGCGCAGGGTGGGGAACAGGATGACGTCGCGGATCGACGGGGAGTTGGTCAGCAGCATCACCAGGCGGTCGATGCCGACGCCCAGGCCGCCGGCCGGCGGCATGCCGTAGCGGAGCGCGTTGACGTAGTCGGCATCCATCTGGTGGGCTTCCTCGTCACCGGCTTCGCGCTGGTGGAGCTGATCTTCGAAACGGGCCTTCTGCTCCTCGGGATCGTTGAGCTCGGAGAAGGCGTTGGCCATCTCGCGCCCGTAGATGAACAGCTCGAACCGGTCGACCAGGGTGGGATCCTGAGCGTTGCCCTTGGCCAGGGGCGAGGTCTCCTTGGGGTAGCCGATGATGAAGGTCGGGTTCATCAGCGTGCCCTCGATCTTCTCCTCGAAGATCTTGACGACGATCTTGGCGGTCGAATCCTTGGGGTCGATCTCGATGCCCAGCTCTCGGGCCCTGGCGGCGACCGGCTCCCGGGGCGAGCCGAACGTCAGGTCGGTCAGGCCGGTCACCTCGCGCACCGCCTCGAGCATGGGCAGCCGGCGCCACGGTCGCGCGAAGTCGAGTACCTTGTCCTCGTAGGGCACCTTGCCGTCGGGGAAGAGCTTGAGAGCGACGGTGGTGATCAGCTCCTCGGTCAGCTCGAGCATCGACTCCATGTCGCCGAAGGCCTGGTAGGCCTCCATCATGGTGAACTCGGGGTTGTGCTTGATCGAGATGCCCTCGTTGCGGAAGTTGCGGTTGATCTCGAAGACGCGGTCGAACCCCCCCACCAGCAGGCGCTTCAGATACAGCTCGGGGGCGATGCGCAGGAACAGCTCCATGTCGAGGGCGTTGTGATGCGTGACGAAGGGCCGCGCCGCGGCGCCGCCGGCGATGGGATGCATCATCGGGGTCTCGACCTCGAGGAACCCCTTGCCGGTCATGAAGTCGCGCACCATCTGCACGATCTGGCTGCGCCGGATGAAGGTCTGCCGCACCTCAGGGTTCGACAGCAGGTCGACGTAGCGCTGGCGGTAGCGGGTCTCGACGTCGGTCAACCCGTGCCACTTCTCGGGCATGGGATTGATCGCCTTGGCCAGAATCGTCACCCCGGTGGCGCGCACGGTCACCTCGCCGGTGCGGGTGCGGAACAGCATCCCCTCGATGCCGAGGATGTCGCCCACGTAGAGACGCTTCAACAGGGCGAACCCCTGGTCGCCCAGCACGTCCTTGCGGAAGTAGACCTGGATCTTCCCCCACATGTCCTCGAGGTGGCCGAACGCCGTCTTGCCCTGCTCGCGCTTGGCGACGAGACGGCCGGCGACCTTCACGGGGCCCCACTCGAAGTGTTCGGCGGGACCGTTGGCTTTCTCGGCGTCGAGGAAGGCCTGCTTGGCCGCCTCCGAGGAGTGGGTGCGGTCGAACCGCCGGCCGTAGGGTTCGAGCCCCTCCCGGCGGAGTTCCTCGACCACGTTCAGACGCTGCTGCTGTTCGAGGTTCAACTGGTTGATGTCTTCCATGGATTCGCCTCCTGGTGGGTGCCGGCCGGAAACCGGCCCTGAAAGGGAAGGGGCGGACCCGGCCTCGGCCCGTCCGCCCCTGCAAGTCGCCGCTGGATCAGACCACGCGCACGTTCACGGCCTGGGGGCCTTTGGGGCCCTGCTCAACCTCGAACTCGACCGTCTGGCCTTCCTGCAGGGACTTGTACCCATCGCCCATGATCTGCTTGTAGTGGACGAAGATGTCCTTGCCACCCTGGGTGTTTTCGATGAATCCAAATCCCTTGGCGTTGTTGAACCACTTGACACGACTCTGCATGATACTCCTCCGATTGTACTGATGCCAGGACGGGTCGTCCGTGGGGGAGGCAGAAACCCACCTCGGATCCTCCCCAGGACGTTGGCGGGAGGGAGAATACCACACCCTGAATGGGAATTCAACATCGGTGTCCCGCCCCGCGAAATTTGCATCCAGCCTGCTGTTGGCAGGTGTTTTCGTGGTTCGGGCGGCGCCACCCCGCGCCTCGGCGGTATTTGGAGCCCTCCTCCGCAATTCCCGGAGTGCGACAGCGGTGAGAGCGCAGTTGGCTTTTCATGGGGTGGCGGTGATCGTATGAGGACCCAGATATCCCCTAACGAGGAATCTGTGGGTCCGGTGCCAGGATCTTCGGCATGGCGAAGGACGAGAGCGAGCCTGGTGGCGCCAGGGAGGGGCCTGCCAGACCCTCTGGGTCAGGCCCGACGGGCGGTTCGGGGACGTCCTTCGCGGAAGGCGCTGTCCCGGTAGGCGCGCGACAACCAGTGGGTATAGGCGATGCTGATGGCGTCGGCTTCGTTGTGGTCCTTGACTCGGTAGGCGAACTCGGCTTCGATCCAGCGCACGACGTCCTCCTTGCTGGCCCGCCCCGACCCCGTGATGGTCTGCTTGACGGTGGCGGGGGGGTAGAAGGCGACGGGAATGTCCGCCTCGGCGGCGCACAACCGTGCCACTCCGCGGAGTTCTCCCAGCGAGATGGGGGTCTGGCGCGAGGTGCGGGCCGGCAGGAACACGTCCTCGACGGCCATTTCGAGGTGGGGGTAGCGGGCGATGATCTCGAGCAGCAGGCGGCGCAGGGTGAGCAACCGTTCGGCGGCGTCGCGCCGGGCCAGCAACAGGCTGTCGCTCCACAACCGCCGGTGATCGCGGATGGCCAGCACGCAGACGCCGACCCGCTCCGCCAGATCGAGGCCGAGGATGGCAGAGGCGGGTGGACGGTCCGCGGGGCCTCCGGATGACGCCCCGTCCGGTGCCCGTGCCCCGCCCCGCCGGCTCCGGGGGTGGGAGGCGGCAGGCGGGGCGGAACCGCGTGGGGCCACGGGTCAGGGCTGCCGGTTGGGGTCGGGGTAGAGGATGACCGACAACCCGCCGGTGACCCCGGCGATGGTGCCCGTCACCATCATCGAATCGTACCCGAGATACTGCGCGAGCAGGAGCAGCGGCAGCATGACCGCGGCGGTGAAGATCGCCCGCTTCTTGACGAAGGGTTCGATCGTCATGCGCCGGGGTTGGGTGGCCGCTGGCCGCCCCCGCCGTGGTGATGGCGGCGCTTGCCGGATTTGGAGCGTCGCCGTCCGCCGCCGGAAGGCCGTTTGCGCGGCATGCCGTTGCGGGGGGCCATCGGGTCATAGACCACGGTGAAGGGGGGCTTCCCCGCCTCCTGGCCCAGGCGGGGCTTCTTGCGGGGAGGCAGCTCGAGGGCGGGATCGAACTCGTCCTCGGCGGGGGTCTTCACGGCCGGGGCGGCCACCGGGGCCGGGGCGCGGTCCATCTCCAGGGCGAACTGGACGGCCTCGACGTCTTCTTCGGAGTGGCCGCCGAAGTTCTCGAAGTGCCGATGCCGGGCTTCGTCGAGCTCCCGATG
>CALLCO010000200.1 GCA_937998695.1 Candidatus Ozemibacteraceae bacterium | reverse complement strand
GGCCTCGCGCCTCGCAGATCGCCATGGATGGCGATTCTGCGAGGTTCGGACGACGAATCGAGCCGAACCCGAGGCCACCGATCCGAGCCTGCGGAATGGTGTCTGGAGGCGAACCCGGCCCCAGGGGTTGAGAAACTGCGGGAGTCATACGAAGCATGGTGTTTTTGATCCTGAATCCGTCGGCCCGATCCTACCGCTCGCGGGAGGTCTGGCCAGCTCTTTTCGCGGGTTTGCGCCGACGCCGGGTGGAGTACGATTTCGCGTTGACCACTCCCGGGGGCGACACCAGCGAACTCGCCCGCCGGGCGGTCGCGCAAGGCGCCCACACCGTGGTGGCGGTCGGCGGCGACGGCACCATCAACGACGTGGTCAACGGGCTGTTCGGGCCTCCCCAAGGTGCCAACCCGCTGCGACCTTCAGCCTTCCCCTCTCCTGGAGAGCCCCCCCCTCAGCCAGGGGAAGAGATGTGGATTCAAGGCGGCCCCTGCGCCACGAGGGCCAGGGATGAGACCAGCCCTCAGCCAACACCCCTTGGAACCGGATGGGCCCTGTCCCAAAAACGCGACGATCAATACCTTCCGAAGGCGCCTCTGCGCGCCGGATCATCTCCTCAGGTGGCAGGGCAAAGAGATGGTTCACCGCAGGGGAAAGCCTCTTCCGACAACCTGACCCCCGGTTGGCACACCCCGGCAGAACCAGCCCTGCCAGTCGTCAGCTCGGCGGTCTTCGGTGTGATCTATACGGGCACCAGTCCCGATTTTTGTGGCCATCATCGAATTCCCCTCGACCTCGAGGCCGCCCTCGACCTGCTGGTCTCCGGGCGGCGGCGGCGGGTGGATGTCTGCCGCATCACGCATCAAGCGGGCCCGGACGGCCCCACCGTCACTCGCGTCTTCTGCACGTGCGCGAATTTCGGCTTGGGGGCGGCGGTGGCCAAAGGGGCCAACGCTGGCCTCCGCCGCCGCTTCGGGGATGTCCTCGGCACCCTGATTTCTCTTGTACGATCTTTGTGGGGATTTCCTGGCGAAAGCCATGGTCACTATTCCCGAGGCTTCTCCCCGGCCGAAGGGCGAGGAGCCGGTATCGGCGGCCCGGATGGCCTCGCTCCCGAATCCCCACCCTCACGAAGAAAAAGCTGGTCCGCGGGTCGCACGCCAAGCGATCCTGGGCACGCCTGGCCCCAAGCCGCTGGCTCCGGATGCGCCGATTCCACGTTCGCCCATCCTCGAACCCAGGCATCACCGAGAGAGCGTTTCCTCGCCCCTCTGCCCACCTTCAAATTGCGGCTTGATGGGCGTGATCTGGTCTTCCCCCGGCTCGGGAACCTGTTCGTCGGCAAGAGCCCGTTGGTGGCATCGGGGATCCGGCTCGACGTCGATCTCGTCCCCGACGATGGACGAATGTATGTCCTGCCCCTGGCCGGAGTGTCGCGGGCCCGCCTGTTCGCCCTACTGCCGCGGGCGTATACCGGCGGGCTGGCGCGGCGCTTCCCCCCTCTCTACGGCCGTCGTCTCGAGATCCTGCCCTGCCCCGCCGCCCCCGAGATCGAATATGACGGCGACCCGCGCGGCTTCCTGCCGGCCATCATCGAGGTTCTTCCCCGAGCGCTCGACCTGATCCGGCCACCAGAGTGAGGAGGAGCCGACGCCTCACTCCGGCGGCCCGTCCTGACAGCCGTGCTAGGAGAGAAACTCCCCATCGGCC
Source organism: Candidatus Ozemibacteraceae bacterium (assembly GCA_937998695.1). Classification (GTDB taxonomy): domain Bacteria; phylum Muiribacteriota; class Ozemobacteria; order Ozemobacterales; family Ozemobacteraceae; genus Ozemobacter. The sequence continues at coordinate 1,643 of CALLCO010000200.1, read as the reverse complement.
GAGCCATCTCACTATGCCCACAGGCCCAGCCGAAGGCCATCAGCCACTCCGGAGAAGAGGGCGGATCCCCCCCGGCGACCTTCAGAGCACCAGCATCAGGTCGCGAATCGCCTGCGCGGCAGCTTTCATTTCTTGGCGGACCGCCTTCTCGTCGCCCTTGCTCATCCAAGCGCCATCCGGATTCAAGGCGTGACCGTGGGCGGCAAGGGAATAGAGCGGGTCGAAGGCTTTGCGGAACCGGGCGTTCAAATCGTCGCTGAACAGCTTTTCATACTGCTTGTGCAGACGATCGAGATCCTGGAAGAGAAGCCATGCGGTCTGGCCATATACCATCTTGGCCGCCGCCACGTAGTGCGGCGATTCGCGGTAGGAAACGAGCTGGAGATTCTCGAGATAGTCGGCGACCACGTTGAGGCGCCCCTTGATGGAGAAGAGTCCGTGGTAATTCCGGCCTAGCTGCTGGCGCAATGATTCTTCGACGGGGGTGATGCGCTGCAGGCTCGCCCACATCGCGCGGGTGATTTCCTGATCGACATACCAGTACTGGCGGCCGTTCGGGAGCTGACGCTCCGCCTCCTCCAAAATCGAGGGCACCTTCAACAGGGCAATCGCCGCTTCTTCGAGTCGGTCGGCGGCGCTCGCAGGCAGCACCTCCTTGCTGGATCGAACGAGCTTCAGGATATTGGCGGCGACGATCTCGGCCGAGCGGACGTGTGCCTCGGCATAGCGATAATACACGGCACGATCAGTGTCGCCAGCATCGGTCGTTTTGTAGACCTTGTACTGATCGGGAGCGCGCTGCACCCGAATGACGGCGGCCCAACCTTGACAGGAACCGACGACGACGCTGAGCCTTTGCTCAGGCGTCATGTTGGCGGGAAACGGCGTCGTCTGACCAGTTTTCGGCGGCACTGCCAATTGCGCGAACGCAGCAGACCCGCAGACGAAGATGAGAAGCATAGCGGTCAGGAAGGAGCGTTTCATGGGGACCTCCATATTTGAGTCAGGGTAAGATTCCTCCCAGAAAGGATGGGGGCCTTCTTGGGTAATCGCCCAGAATGACCAAAATCAGGTGAGAGATGTGACATGCCGGTGAGGCATTCGCCCATCATTTCATCGGAAGCGACCATTTCGAAAGTCATCGGGTAGGGCCGCATGCACAAAACGATATTAGCCAGCGCTTCACGAATTCCTCATAGAAGACTCTGTGGCGCGAACGCCCGACAGCCCACCCTTGATATCTCACTATTCGCTAAATTTGAGCCTGTTGCACTTACTCCCCGTACGGGGAGGGGGGGGTTATTACCCCCTACCCTTCGCTGGAGGGGGAAAAGCCCTCAAAGGGTTTTCCCCCTTCGAGTCAGTGGACCGTTTTCCCTCTTAGCGGGGTATTACCTCCATGTTTCGACACTCTAGCACCCCCACAGATGAAACTTGGAACCTTTTGGACGCCAACCCAGTACACTCCTCGGGGAATTGCCTCGAGAGGGTGTACATGGTTTGCCCCGAGTATGTGCCTGCTTCAAAGAAGGACTGGAAGAGAATCTGCGATCTCTCGAAGCCAACAACCAGAGATGAGGTCAGGGATTTCGACTTTCTTCCCTGCCCGGTATGTGGCAAACCGGCCTCTCGTCTTCGGATCG
>CALLCO010000199.1 GCA_937998695.1 Candidatus Ozemibacteraceae bacterium | reverse complement strand
CCGCGCGCCTACGGTCGTTCGAACGGCGCCCGCCGGGGCGCGCCGCCGCGCGCCCCTACTCCGGGCTATTGCCGGTTCAGGTTTTCCAGGAATTCCGGATAGAGATCGACGTCGTGCAGGATGAAGGTGATGACCTGCTTGAACTCGAGGAAGGAGACGTTGACCCGGAAGCCTTTCTCGGCCAGCATCACCGTGAACCGGTTGCGGTCGAAGTCGATCTTCGTGATCACCCCGGTCAGCTGGTGTCCGCCATCGAGCAGGAAGGTCATCAGCGGGACTTTGATCTGGGGATTCTTCTCGCGCTGGGCCTGGGTGGCGGCATACGCCCCGAGCACCTTGACGAAGTGCTTGGGGGCCAGCTTCTCGAGAACCGCCCGCGGCGGGAAGGAACGATCGTCGGCCGGCTGGGCCAGCCCGAGGGCAGGGATGAGGGCCAGGGCAAACGCGATGGTCAGGGCGAAAACGGTGCGACGGAACATGGTGGTGACCTCCTGAAATGGTATGCCGTTCACTCGGAAATGGAACGGCGGAAATACGTTCATGGGGTGGTGGAACTCAGAGGCCCTGGTCGGATGCCGTCGCCGAAGCGCATGCCTGGGCCGCGGCCATGGGGTGCAAGACCAGCGTGAGCGAATGGGGAATCCGATGAGAAGCGGGAATGTCGGGGGCGAAATCGCCCGTGAGGTCTTCCTCTAGGCAGGGGGCCTGGAAGGCGACCCGATATCCTGCGGCGGCACACCCCGCGACGAGATCGCGCACGTTGAGGAACGTGCATGGGGTGCGCACCCCGAGCACGTTCTGGCAGGTCGTGAAGGTGGGGATCTCCCCGGCGAGGAGGCGGGTCAGGACGACACATTGCGGACCGCGCCGCAGCAGGCCAGCCAGATCGGCGATCGGGTCGGGGAGATACTGCAGGGCGGTGTTGATATGCAGAATGTCGATGGGCCCTTCCCAGCCGTCGAAGCTGTCGGGGTGGAAGAACACCCTATCGCCGTGGGGAACCGTCTTCCCGAATGCCTGGCCTAGGTCGAACAGGGCGCGGTTCGAGTCGAACACGTGAAACGAGACGTTCTCCGGCCGGGACAGGGATGGCAGGAGGCGGAAGCACTCGTAGCCGGTGCCTCCACCGAAATCGACCACCCGGCAGGGGCGGTCCTGGGACATCAGGTTGATGACCAGCGAGGTGACCGCAGGATAGCCCAGGGTGGGAGCGGCGGGAACCCCATCGACCGGTACGGCTGCGGGGGGAATCGCGCGCAGCTTCCTCTGGGAAAGATCCGCCCAGGCGGGGCCAATCCAGGGGTTCTCGTCAGGGACCGATCGCCGGTCGGGAAAGACCCCAGAAAAGAGAACCCCCCACCAGTGCTTGCGCAGGCGCCTGGCCGATGTCATCTTCCGCCCTGAGGCTGACCGGACCTGCCAGGAGCGCCATCGCAAGGATCAGGACCATGACCAGTCCCAGGCCAGTGTCGTTTCATAGGTATCTTCTCCTAGCCCGCCGTCTGAATGGGTTCCGAGAGTGTTACGTTCGGGGTGGCGGGTCCGTGACGCAACGTTTGAGACCATTGTAGCAGATTTCGGACCGGTCAGAACTCCTTGCCTTCCATGATGTTGGTCTTGACGAATTCGTAACGGGCCGGGTCGCGGCGCTTCAGCCAGGCGCCGTTGGTGTAGTAGAGGCTGACCGATTCGGCCATGTCCTCCAGATAATTGGTGTTTCCGTAGTCGGTGGGGGAGGAGGTCCGGTTGCGACCCCAGAACTGGGAGCGCCAGGCCTGGGTCACGCGGCTGTTCCCCTGGTAGTTATGGGTCATCTCATGGATGATGGTGCGGATGCCCGAGGATCCGCGGGTGGCTCCGGAGTAGATCCAGAGGTTGCCGCCGCCCACCTCGCCCAGGCCCAACAGACCGCCGCGGTAGCCTTCCATGGTCATGGTGCGGTTCCACTTGCGGAAGCTCGGGGGAAGAACGCTGAGAGCCTTGTAGGTGGCCTGCAGGGAGGCGACCGACCAGCTGCCGCTGCCGTCGCGCATCGAGACGCCGAACTTCGAGCGGATCTCGGCAACCAGGGTGGCTTTGTCGCTGGGGATATTCCCGGTGATTCCGGTGCCGCCCGAAGGAGGGTCGGGGGGTTCGACCCCGTAGCTACCACCGTCATCGCCGTCATCGCCACCGCCGCTCCAGCCACCGCCACCGCGGTCGCCGCCGCCGGTCCAGCCCCCACCGCCGCAGCCCCCACCGCCGCAGATGCCGCTCAGGAACTGGACGATCCGTTGGAAGAGGTTGCCCAGGAACTGGAAGATGCGGCTGAAGAACCCGCCCCCGCAGAAGGCGGCCACCGGTTTCCCGCCGGGGACCGCCGGGCTTACCGAAGGATCGGCCGGCACTTCATCCGGGGTCACGCCCGGCGCTGCCGCGGGGGCGGCCGCCGGGAGGGGAGCCGTCGGAGCAAGGGGGGCGCCGACCGCCTCCTGATCGGATGGCAGGAGTTGCTCTTCCGCCGTGGCGGTCAGGGGCGTGCAGACGACCAAGGCAACCAACAGGGCCAGGAGTCCGGTTTTCTGCCAGGTATTCATGGGAGGCCTCCTCGCGTCGGTGGAATGATTCGTGAAGGGTGATGAGTTCACCCGGGTTACGCCCGGGGAACCGGAAGCGTTTCGCGGCCGGATGAAGAATTTTTTCCCGGGTGCTCCGAAGCCTGGTACCGGCAAGGTTCGCGTTGACAGGAGGTCGGTACCGTGCTAGCATGGAGCCCATTGCGTGACCTGTTCGAGCCGGCGTAGCTCAGTGGTAGAGCAACTGATTCGTAATCAGTAGGTCGTAGGTTCAAATCCTATCGCCGGCTTTCTCTTTCGTTGCCGGTTCTTCGTTTTTGGTATTTCTGGCGAGACACGACACGCATGGGAGCGCCATGGACGACAAGATCATCGGGGCCAGCAAAGGGATTCGCGAAGTCCTGTCCTTGGTCGAAAAGGTCTCCTCCAGCGATGTCACCGTTCTCATCACTGGTGAAAGCGGGACTGGCAAGGAGATGGTCGCCAACACCATCTACCGGCTCGGGCCCCGCCGCCAGAAATCGTTCATCAAGCTCAACTGCGCGGCCATCCCCAGCGAGTTACTCGAAAGCCAGATGTTCGGCCACGAGCGTGGTGCCTTCACCGGCGCGGTGGCCCGTCAGGAAGGGTGCTTCGAGCGGGCCAACCACGGAGTCCTGTTCCTGGACGAGATCGGCGACATGTCCCTGGTCACCCAGACCAAGTTGCTGCGGGTCCTGCAGGAGAAGGAATTCGAACGGATCGGCGGGAAGGACACCATCAAGGTCGATGTCCGCCTGATTGCCGCCACCAATAAAGACCTGCAGGAGGAGATCCGCAAGAATCGGTTCCGGGAAGATCTGTATTACCGGCTGAACGTCGTCGAGATCCGTATTCCCCCGTTGCGTGAGCGCCTCGAAGATCTGACCCTTCTGGTCGAGGCCTTCCTGGCCACCTTTGTCAAGAAATACAACAAGGAAGACATGACCGTCAGCGAGGAAGGCATGAAGATTCTGCATGGTTACCCCTGGCCGGGCAATGTTCGCGAACTGCGCAACGTCATCGAGCGGGCGGTGGTGCTGTCCCGGGGGGTGACCATCGAGCCGGCCGATTTCCCTGACAAGGTGCGGGTTCCCACGGGCGGCACCAATCCCACCATGCGTGACGGCCAGATCCTCACCCTGGAAGAGATGGAACGGCTCTACATCCGAAAGGTCCTCGAATACACCGGGGGGAACAAACTCCAGGCGGCGCGCCTTTTGGACATCGATCCCAAGACCTTGCGGACCAAATTGCACGCCGATTAGGCGGGGGGTACACCGTATGTCAGAAATCCAGATGATCAACAAAATGGAATCTGTGGTAAAATCGGTGGTGGAGAATTACCTGCAAGACCACCCGGATATCTGTTCCTGTGAACGTTGCACCCTTGACATGATCGCGTTGACGTTGAATGCCCTGCCGGCAAAGTATGTGGTGACCACGCTCGGTGAGGTGATGACCAGCGTCAACCTCCATGGAATGCAATCCACGGCGGATGTCATGATGGCACTCATGCGGTCCATCGAGATCGTGAAGAAAAAACCAAGACACTGACCTGAATAGGTGAAAGGGGAATCAAATGGCAGACCAGAAAACCGTGGGCGGGAAAGAGAAACTGTCCTTCGATCGCCGTGACGGCGTTAAGGGCTATACCATCCTCTCCCTGATCGGCGATCTCGACATGTGGACCCTTCCTCTGGCCAAGGAGCGCATCAACGGCCTGGTCAACGAGGGCAAGGTCAAGATCGTCCTCGACCTCGAGCGGATGAACTATATCGACTCGTCCGGTCTCGGCTTCTTCATCGGCACCCTCAAGAAGCTGCGGGACGCGGGCGGCGACCTCATCCTGGTCAATCTCAACGCCTACATCTATGGCATTTTCAAACTCATCCAGCTGCAACACATCATCAAGACGTATGACAGCCTGGAAGAGGCTGAAAAAGAGCTCTAAACCAACGTTTTTTGAAAGGACCTGTCCCATGAAGCCCAAGATCCATCCCGAATTCCACAAGATCAACGTCACCTGTGCCTGTGGCTATGCCTTCGAGAGCATGTCCACCTCCAAGGAACTGAAGGTGGAGGTCTGCTCGGCCTGCCATCCCTTTTTCACCGGCACCCAGCGCTTCGTCGACACCGCCGGCCGCGTCGAGCGGTTCCAGGCCAAGGTCGATGCCCAGAAGGCCGCCGCCGCCCAGGCCGCCGCCGCCAAAGAGAAGAAGACCCGCCGCCCCAAGGCCGCCGCGGCGCCCGCCCCCGCGACCCCCGAACCCACTCCCGAAGCGTGACGTTCTCGCCGGCCCGGCCTGACCCGCCTCCTTCCTCAGGGGCCGGTCGGCCGGGCCGGGGCAGCGGGCCCGGGAGCCCAGAGGATCGACGATCCCCGTGCATATCCACCTGTTGAAGCACACTCCCGACCCCGACCGGCTGGTGGCCCTGGCCGCCCGTCGCTGTTATTCCAGCCTGCCTGCCGCCGCCATCGACCAGAAGATGGGCGAGGCCGAGGTCGATCGTCTGCTTGGCCTGTTGCGGCTGCGCAACCACCTCTCCCCTTTTGAACACGTCTCGTTCACCTTCAGTGTCGACGGCGTGTCGCGGGCTCTTTCGCACCAGCTGGTACGGCACCGCATCGCCTCGTATTCGCAAGAGAGCCAACGCTACGTCGAGTATCTCAAGCTCGATCAGCTCCCCTACGTGGTGCCGCCTTCCATCCGCGACAACCCAGAGGCGGTGGCCCAGTTCAAGAGCGCCACCGAGCATGCCCTCGCCGCCTATCGCGGCCTGCTGGCCCTCGGCATGCCACCCGAAGACGCCCGCTACGTCTTTCCCAACGCGGTCGAGACCAAGCTGATCTTCACCCTGAACGCCCGCAGCCTGTTCACCTTCTTCGAGCAGCGCTGCTGCCAGAAAGCCCAGTGGGAGATCCGCCACCTGGCTCACCAGATGTTGGCGGCCGTGCGGGCGGTCGCCCCGCGCATCTTCCAGACGGCGGGGGCCCCGTGCGGGTATGAGCGCCCCTACTGCCGGGAACACGACACCGCCTGTCCCCGCTTTCCCAAGATCCTCGCCGCCCCCAACCGGACACCAGGAGCAGACCATGAGTAGCGCCAAGCAAGCCCCCCGTGAGTCCATCGAAAAGATCGATGCCCAGATCGTCGACCTCCTCGACCAGCGAGCCCGCCTCGCCCTCAGCCTCGGGCAGACCAAAGCCGAAAGTGGGGAAAGCGTATTCATGCCGGCCCGCGAGAACGCGGTGCTGGCCCAGGTCACCCAGGGTCATCAGGGGCCCTTTCCCACCGGGTCGCTGCGGGCGGTGTTCGGGGAGATCATCTCCGCGTGCCGTCAGCTCCAATCGCAGGACCGCACCATCGTGTTGGGGGAACGCTACGGGTGGGTGCACGACGCCGCGCTGGCCCAGTTCGGCTCCAGCACCGTCTTCACCGCCGTCGAAGGTGGCGATGAAGTGGTCGAGGCCGTCAAGAAAGACCCGCAGGCGATGGCCTTTCTGCACCTGGGTCCGGCCAGCCCTGACATCAACCTGCTGCTCGAAGCCCTCCTGGCCGGGAAACTGCAGATCATCGCCGAGACGTCGTATCTGCCGCGGTTCTCGCTGGTGTCGGCCCAGCCCATAGAGTTGCCCGAGGTGACCGATCTGTTCACCACCCGCGAGACCCTGACCACGCTGCGGCACTGGGTGCTGTCGTTGTCGTTCCCCGTGCGCATCATCATCTGCCGCTCAGTTGAGGAGATCATCGAGAACCTGGTCGAGAACCTGCCCAACGCCGGCCTGCTGCCGCAAGGGGTGGCCAAGACCCTGGGCCATCATCTCATTCAGGGCAACCTCGAGCCGAACACCAATATCCCGCGCCGGTGCGTGACCGTCTCAGGAAAAGCCGAGCGGGAGACCGCCAAGGGCATGAAGACCACCGTGGGATGTACGCTCCGTCAGGAACCCGGCGCTCTGCACCGGTTGCTGGGGGTAGCCCACGAACACCGGTGCAACCTGTTAGGCATCCAGATGTTCCCCTTCACCGGCAAGCCCTGGCAGGATCTGTTCCTGCTCGATTTCGCCTGCACGGGTGACGCCAAGAAGCGGGAGTCGCTGCTGGCCGGCCTTGCCGCCGAGAGCCAGCTGTTCCAGTGGCTGGGCACCTATCCGGTCATGAAGTGAAGGACGGGCCTGAGGTCCTGTCCCGCTGCCTGGGAAAACCCCCGCCATGAGTTCACCCGATATCCGGCAGCGGTTCCAGGCGCTGGTCAAGGCGGCGGAGAGTGGAGACCACACGACCACCCTGCTGATCGCCACCTCATTGAAGGAGGCGATGCTGGCCGAGGCCCCGTCCATCGACCCGGTCGAGTTCGGGTGGGTGCGGCACTATCAGTTCCGCAGCCTCTTTTTCCTCAAAGAGTACCAGAAAGCCTGGGACCAGTTCCACGAAACCGTCCGGGTGACTTACTGCGATCAGCCCCAGAACTACGTCTGGCGGTTGTCGGTCGCTTCGGAGATCGCCTCGCACCTGGGCAAGCCACACGAGGTGTTGCGGTTTGGCCGTCTGTGCCTGCGCCACAAGAAAGGAACCAAAGGCGATCTGCGCGAGCAGGTCAACACCTGGAACAACACCTGCCTGTTCCTGAACCGCTGTGGGGGGGATGCCCTGAACTGGGAATACGCCCGGGCTCTCGCCGATCTCGGCCGCGAAACCGGCATCGCCTGGCTGCTCAATGCTGGGTTCCGGTTTCTGCTGGCGCATTTCGAGAAGGCCCCGCGGCCGACCGTGTTCCTGTACCTGCAGACGATGGTGCCCCACCTGCAGGCGGTGACCCGCAACCCGGAGGTCGAGGCCGACGATCGGAACCAGGCGGCGTCGCACCTCGAGCACGGGGCGGCGCGGTTCGCGGCGGAGCGGCAACGCCGGGTCGAGCGACCGACGCGGCCCGATCTTAACCGCGCCCTGCTCGAGGCGATCCTGCATGGGCAGTTGTCGACCGCCCGAGATCTGCTCAGCCGTGGGGCCGACCCCAATGCGTTCGTCGATCTGCCCGGGCTGCCCTGGCCGGCGGCTCCCGCGCTGGTCTCGGCCATTCCCACCAAGAACCCCGAGATGTGCCGGGTGCTGCTGCAAGGAGGGGCCGACCCACTCCTCACCATGGCTGAGCACGGCGTTTCGCCGTTGCTGGCCGCGGTGGCGGTGGGACAGCGAGAGGTGGTGCGCTACCTGGTCGAGGTGGGAGCCGATCTGCACCAGACCGCCCCTGACGGGCGCACCGCTGTGCACTGGGCCGCGGCTGATGGCCAGACCGGCATTCTTGATGACCTGCTGACCGTCGGCGCCGATCCGGACCCGATCGATCCCGAGGGCTACACCCCGGCTCTGCTGGCGGCCGCCCGGCCCCGCCCCGACTCGCTGAAGATGCTGTTCCATCACGGGGCCAACCGGCAGATCACCCTGGCCGCCGCCGGCCAGGCCACGTTGTTGCATGTGGCGGCCGCCGCCGGGGCCACTGACACCGTTCGGTATCTGATGCAGGAAGGATTCGCCCCCCAGGCCCCTGACGCCAACGGCAAGACGGCCATCGATCTGGCCGAAGCGGCGGGACACACCGCCACGGCGGGTGCCCTGCGCGGCGAAAAGCCCGGCCTGGTCGAAGGGCTGACCGGCTCGGTCGCCGGTTTTTTCGAGGACAAGGTCAAAGGCAAGGTCGAGCAGTTGCAGGGTGTCGTCGAAGATACCGTCTCGACCCTGAAATCGACCGTCAAGGACCAGGCCGAAACCTTGCCCGACGCGATGAAAGAGGCCATGGGCTCGCTCAAGGAAACGGTGAAGGGAAGCGTGCTCCCCTTCCTGTTGAACCTGTTCTCGGCGAATCCCGCTCCCCAGCCCCCACCCGCGCCTTCCGCCGACACCCCGCCATCTTCCGATACCTCAACCACGGGAGGGGCACCCGGCCCCGGCCGGACGCCACGAGCCGCTCCCCCTCCTCCCCCTGCTCTACCCGGGGATGCGCCCACGACCACCCAGCATTCCCCGAACTCACTGGACGATCCCGGAACATCACCCTCCGGAGACGATTCCAAGGCGTCCTGAGCCTTGCCTGGAAGCGCACCTCCGGTTCCTGGGTGGTGTCTGCGGGGCTCCATTTAAGGAACATCAGAGCCTGTTGCGCGAAGGCCCAAAACAGCCCATGTTCGTGTACCGTCCATTCGGAGATGCCTATCGGATCAGGGGCGTTATGTACACGACGAGCAAAAAACCGATTCATGCAACAGGCTCATCACTTTTCCCTAGGAGAGCAGGCCCAGTACGACGCTCAGGAGCAATGCGATCTGAAATTCTTCCCACAGGATCGTTCCGATATCCTTGAACGCGACTTCGCGTACCGCCAAGGCCCGGACGATAACAGTGGCCGATTGGCTGCCCACGTTGCCCTCGGTGTCAGCCACCATGGGTATGAACAGCGCCAGGATCATGAAGCTGTTGATTTAGGGCCTCGAAAAATTGGCAGAAAAAAACGCGCCCAAGAGGATTCGAACCTCTGGCCTACAGCTCCGGAGGCTGTCGCTCTATCCAGCTGAGCTATGGGCGCATTGTCCGCCATGGTATCACAATGAGGGCGCCAATTCAACTGCCGAACCGACGTGCCAGGAGTCTCTCGCTTGGCGATCTGGAGCGGTTTTGGGGAGCCTGCGTCACCCCGTGGGGTGGTCGGACGCCCCGTCTCTGGCAGGTCGGCCGCGACTCCAACCCTTCTCCAGCCGCTATCGCGTGCTGTTGAATGAGCTGCCCACTCCGAAGGGTAAAGGCGGTGGCGGTGGCGCGGGTGGCGGTTCCCCAGCCCCCCAAGGGAATTGATACCCGGAACTGCTGATTCTTTCAAACACCCTGACCTCTTCCTGGCAGATGGGCTTCCCGGCTGGGCTGCCCACCTGCAAGAACCGGCCGTCAGTCTTCATCGGGCGGCGGGGGAAGGCCTTCCCAGATCGCCACGGCGGCCGAGGCGGTGCGCGAGTGGGTGATCGACAGGTGGAAGCGCCAGGGCCCGCGCCGCGTGGCGTAGGCGTCATAGCGCTCGCCCAGCACCACTTCGGGAAAGGGCCGCTCCTGGCGCAGCAGCTCGATCTCGTGCCAGGCCATGAACCCGGGGAACCCGAGGGCCTTGAACACCGCTTCCTTGGCGGCGAACCGCGCCGCCCACCCCTGCGGCCCACGCTGGCTGGCCTCGCCCTCGGCCAGCTCGCGGGCCGTGAACACTTTGCCCAGGAAGCGCTTCCCGTGGCGCTCCAGCACCGCCCCGAACCGGTCGTGCTCGACCAGGTCGATGCCGACGCCCAGGATCATGGCAGCTGTCGCAGCTGCCCCTGGCGCCGCAGGTTGTCGAGCACGGCGGCGCAGAAGCCCGGCTTGCCCCGGATGACGATGGTGCGCCGCTCGCCTTTCTCCCAGGTCACCAGCCCCCACAGGACGTCGACCCGCTCGTATTGCGGGCTGGTCCATTCGACCCGCACCTCGTCTTCGGGCTTGAAGAAATCGAGGACCCGGGTGAGCAGCGAGACCTGCACCTGGTGCCCGTGCTCGGTCTGGTCGATGCGGACGACCAGGTCGGAGCGGTTTTCCATCTGTCATGCCTCCTTGAGGCGGGGCCGGCCTCGCCGGCCAGGCGGTGACGGTTCGGGCGCTGCCGCGGGCGGGGGCGCCGGGCCGTCGTCTACAACGTCAGCACCTTGGTCTCGACCTTGCGGACGGCATCCCGCATGGCGTCGGCGGCGCTCTTCTGGCCGGTGAGAACGGCTTCCATCTCGGGGTTAACCACATTCTCGAGCATCTCGAAGCTGGTGACCACAGGGTTCCCGACGGTGCTCTTCATCTGCTCGAGGAAGACCTTCAGATGCGGATCGTCGACCTTGATCAGGTCGTAGGCTCCGAGATTGACGGGGATTTGGTTCAACCGCTGGCACCACTTTGCCTGCACTTCGGCCGAGGTGAAGTAGGCGAGGAAGTCGAAGCACGCTTGATGGTGCTTGCCCGCCCGGAAGATGACAGCGTTGTTGCCGCCGACGTTGGAACTGGTGCCGGCCGGCCCCGCCGGGATCAGCCCCACCCCGAAATCGAGCTTGCTGTTGGCGAAGCGGGGCAGGTTCCAGGGGCCGGTGAAGATCATCGCATACTTCTGGTTCTGGAAACCCTGTTCGGGCGGCGTGCCGCCCGCGCGCCACGCGCCCGCCTCGATCTGGTGGGTGGCGAACAGCGAAGCCTTCAATTCGAGGGCGGCGATGGCCTGGGGCGAGTCGAGCAGGCATTTCTTTCCGTCTTCCGAGATCATGTGGGCCCCGAAGGTGTTGAAGAAGGGAAGGGTCCACCAGACGGTGTTGTCCATGCCGAAGGCGTAGATGCCCTTCTTCGCGTCGGTCAACTTCTTGCCCATCTCGATGAACTCGTCCCATGTGGCGGGCGGTTTATCGGGGTCGAGACCGGCGTCGCGGAACATTGACTTGTTGTAGAACAGCGCGACGCAGTTGGTCTGTTCCGGGAAGCCCTGGTACTTGCCGTCGATGAAGTTGGTCTGCAGGGGTCCGGGCACATACTGATCCTTGATCTTGTCGAAGCCGAGCGTGCTCAGGTCGACGCAGGCGTTCTTGCGGGCCAGCTCGCAGACGAACGACCAGTCGACGCGGGCCATGTCGGGGCCGAGCCCGACGGTCAGGGCGGTGCGGATCTTGGGCTTGTGCCCGTCGAAGGGCAGCCGGATGGGGCGGATCGTCCAGCGGGCGTTGGCGGGCAGCTTTTCCCAGTCGGCGATGATCTCCTTGAGGGCGGCCGTCTCGTCGTCGCCGTAGGTATGCCAGAAGGTGAGCACGGTGCGGCCGTCGGGGGCGCGGGTGACATCCTGGCTCCAGGTCAGGATGGCCAGCAGCACGTAGAAGACCGCGAAGGCCAGCAGCAGCGGATGGCGGTTCATCGGCGGCCCTCCCTCATTCCTTGACCGCGCCCTGCGTCATGCCCTCGATGAAATACTTCTGGGCGATGAGGAAGAGCACGGCGATGGGCACGATCGAGAAGCACGAGGCGGCCATGATCTGTCCGGTCTCGGAGGTATACTGCCCGCGAAACAGCGCGAGGCCGACCGGCAACGTGATGCTGAGCGGGTTGGCGAAGTCGGTGACGATCAACTGCCACAGGAAGTTCGACCAGTGGAACAGGAAGGTGAGCAGGAACAGGGTCAGGATGATCGGCATGGCCAACGGGATGATCACCACGGTGAAACACTGCCACTCCGAGGCGCCGTCGATGCGCGCCGCCTCGAGCAGTGAGCTGGGAATGGTGTCCATGTACTGCTTGAGCATGAACACCCCGAACACTGAGGCCAGATGCGGCAGGAACATCGCCAGCTTGGTGCCGGTCAGCCCCATCTGGCAGATCATGAAGAACTGCGGCACCATGTACATCAGGCCGGGGATCATCATCGTGCCGAGCAGCACGCTGAACAAGCCGTTCTTGAATGGCAGTTCCTTCTTCGAGAAGACGTAGGCCGCCATCGCCGAGAACAGCGTCACCAGGAAGGCGGCCGTGGTGGCGACGAACAGGCTGTTGATGAAGTAGGTGCTGAAGTTGTTCTTCTGTTCGATCACGTCGTCGACCCGGGCGCCTGGCACGACCGCCTGATCGATCTTGAGCACCTTCTTGAAGTTGTCGAGGGTCGGCTCGTTGGGGACGATGTCGAACGGATTCTTCTCGTTGAAGATCAGCTCGGTGCCCGATGCCTTGAACGAGGTGCAGAACATCCAGAAGAAGGGGAAAAGGACGACGATCACCCCGACGGTCAAAGCCTCGTAGAGGGCCATCGCCTTGAGGAAGTCGGCCCGCCCGTGGGCCGGCGTTTTCAGCCACTTGGCGATCACCAGCAGGACGAGGGCGAGCACGCAGACCCCGGTCGCCGCATCGACGACCGGTTCGAGGCGGTCCATCACGGTGATATGGGTGCCCGGTTCGACCTGGGTGATGCGCCACCCGGTTTCGCCGCGGGCGAAGTCGAAGGCGACCCGGCCCTTCTTGTTCTTCTCGAAGACCATGCGGTAGACGAGCCGGACGGAGGCGCCGGGGGCTTGTACGCAGCTGGCTTCCTTGTCGAGGAAGCGGGCCCCGCCGCGGCCGAACTGTTCTTTGGTGGTGGCCAGGAAGGCGCCCCAGGCCGAAGCATCCTTAAGGGGCGAGTCGGTCGCGAAGACGTCAGGCCGCTCACCGGGAAGGGGCGCCAGATACCCTTCGAAGACCTGGCCGGCGAGCCCGTCGAGTTCTTTGAGCAGGGTCGCCTCGGGGAAGGCTGGATTGACGACGGGCTGGTGGGTCAGGCTGACCACGACCATGGTCCCGAACTTCAGCAGTTGCCCGACCACCCCGCCCGACAGGACGATGAGGCCAGCGATTAGCAGGACGAAGGCGACGACGCGGAAAGGGGCGCTTTCGAGCATGGCGGCCTCCTACTACTTCGCCCCAGCGAAGAACTTCTGCTGGACGAAGGTGATGATCAGGGTGACGGTCAGCAGCACGTAGGAGATGGCCGCGGCGTAGCCGTAGCGGCCGCCCTCGAACTGTTTGTACAGGTAGTAGCCGGAGACCGAGGTGCTGCCCAGGGTCTCGTCGCCGATGACCACCTGCGGGCCGCCGGCGGTCATGGCGTAGATCTCGGTGAAGGCGTTGAGCGAGCCGATGACCCCGGTGATCACCATGAAGACCAGGATCGGTTTGAGCAGGGGCAGGGTGATCCGCCAGAACTGCTCCCATTTGCTGGCGCCGTCGATGTCGGCGGCCTCGTAGATGCACTCGGGGATGTTCTGCAGGGCGGCCAGGAACAGAATCATGCCGAAGCCGGCCCCCTTCAGCACCATGGCGATGACGACGGCCGGCAGGGCGGTGAGGGGGCTACCCAGCAGGCCGGTGGTGTTGAAGAAATTGTCGGGGCCGAGGAAGACGGTCGAGATCTGGGCCAGCGCCCCGTACTTCGGGGCATAGATCAGGTACCAGATGACGCCGACCACCAGCATGTCGAGCACGTTGGGCAGGAAGAAGGCGCTGCGGAAGAACTCCTTGCCGCGCAGTTTGTTGTTGAGCAGCAGGGCGAGCCCGAGAGCGGCGGCAATGCCGAGCGGGATGCTGATGCCGCCGTAGAGGACGGTCACGGCCAGCGACCACCAGAACTGCGGATCATTCAGCTTCCAGCCGGTCGGGGTCCGGTGGATGCCCAAGATGTTGATGTAGTTCGAGAACCCGACGAACTCGAGGTTCGACAGGCTGAAATCCCGTGGCGAGCCGAAGAAGCTCAGGAAGAACGAGTAGGCGATCGGGAACAGCAGAAAGATACCGAACAGGACCAGGAACGGCAGAAGGAACAAGAGGGAACTGAGGGTTTCCTTCTTCATGTGATTCCCCTTGGAGAGTATTCCGGGTTGGGCGTCAGGGGGATTCTATCACAAAACAAGGGAAATCCAACTCGTTCAACTGGCGGGCGACCTTTTCGGCCGCCGCCTCGTCGGCGAAGGGGCCGATGGTCAGCCGGTACATCTCATACTGGTCGTTCGGTTTTGTCAGGACGGCTTCGAACCCCTTCTTGCGGGCCCGCTCCTGAGCGAGGCGGGCCGAATCCTCGTCGCCAAAGGCCCCCAACTGGACATGGAAGGCCAGCGGGGCGTCGGGAACGGCCGCGCCCGCGGGGGAGCCCTCGCCTGGCGCCGTGCCTCGACCGGCTCCAGTCTTCATTTCGGTGCCTGCCCCTGTCCCCGCGGCCCGGCCGGAAGAACCCGGGCCCGCCGGGCGCACGGGCCCGGCTCCCGCCCCAGCCACGACGGTCGGCGTCGGAGCGTCAGGCAGCGGTGCTTCCGTGGGCCGGACGGCGAGCGGAGCCTTGTCGAAATCGATCAGGCACCATCCGCAGACCCCCATCAGCACGACGAGGATGGCATAGACCGCCCACTCCTTCACCCCGTCGAGGGATTGGTCGGAGGTCGGCCCCCAATCGAACCGGCGGTTGGCCGGTGGTTCGGTCGTTCCAGACATCGGCGGATGCTATCACAGCCGTCCGCTCCCCGCCAACCCCCGGCGATGGGGCGGCCGGGGCGTCAGGCATCTCTGGTCGGGCGGGGGAGGCGGATGGGCAACATGGTTCCGCAAGGGCAGCGATTTCCCGCGAGGTGCGACCGGATGCGGTAGCCGTGCCGCTCGATGACCGTGGCGCGGCAGGTGGGGCAGAGGGTGTCCTGGCCCTGGTCGAGATCGGCGTTGCCGACGTAGACGTACCGCAGGTGGCGGCGGGCGATCTCGGCGAAAGTGACCAGCGTGGCGGTCGGCGTGGGCGGGGCCGTCTCGCGAAAGCGGGGAAAAAACCGCGAGATGTGGTGCGGAATCTCGGGCGAGAGGGCCGCCACCCAACGCACCATCTCCTCGAACTCGGCGGGGTCGTCGTTGCGGCCGGTGACGACGAGGGTGGTCAGTTCGACATGGACCCCCGCGCGCACCGCGGTCTCGATGTTGCGCAGCACCGGAGCGAGCTGGCCGCCGCAGAGATCGCGGTAAAACGCCTCGCGGAACGACTTCAGGTCGATGTTCATGGCGTCGGTCAGGCCGCACAGTTCCCGCCAGGGGGCGTCCTCGAGGTAGCCGTTGGTGACCAGCACGACCTGCTGCCCGGCCTGCCGCAGCAGGGGAGCCGTGTCCTTGATGTACTCGAACCAGATGCCCGGCTCGGTGTAGGTGAAGGCAACGCCGATGTTGTCGGGAGCGCGGGCGGCCATCTCCGCGAGCCGCGCCGGTGGGACCTCGTCGCCCGGCACCTCCTGCTGCGAGATCTCGCAGTTCTGGCAGAACCGGCACGACAGATTGCACCCGAAGGTGCCCACCGACAGGATGGCGGATCCCGGGAAAAAGTGATAGAGCGGCTTTTTCTCGATCGGGTCGAGGTGAGCCGCGACCGCGATCGGGTAGTTGTACAAGGTCATCTTCCCGTCCCGGGCGCCGCGGCCGTGGCAGCGCCCGCGCCGGCCCTCGGCGAGCAGGCACCGGTTGGGGCACAACCGGCAGTCGATCTTCCCCTCCCGGATTTCCCAGAATTCGGCGGCTCGCATCCTGCTCTTCCCGTGGCCGAAGTCGCCTATTGTTCGAAATGGACGAAATCGATGAGCAGGGTGGCGGCCATCAGCAGCAGCCTGCGCGGGCCTTCCCAAGCGGCGGGGCAGGTGACCGTGAAGTTGTCGGCGTCGCTGAACGCTTCGGTGAAGAAGCCCGACCAGCGCTTGCGGATCTCGCCGCGCTGGACGCCGTTTTCCATGATGTAGAAGGTCCAGGGCCAGTAGAAGGGGCCGACGATCTGGAAGAGCGTGCGGTGCAGGGCGTCCTCGATGATGTAATCGCGCTGGAACAACGAGAACTTGCGCTGGATAGCCCCGAGGTATTTGCGTTGCCCGTCGCGCACCTCCATGCGATGAAGCAGGAAGGCGAACTCCTTCTGCAGGAACATGAGATAATCGCCGTTGCGGTCCCAGACGTCCATTTCGAAGGGGCGGGCCCCACGCAGGAAATTGCGGCTCAGCCAGTTGCTGACCTCGCGGGCTTCGGCCAGGGTGCGGAGCTTATCGTCGTAGACCGTGTACTTGTTCTCGGTCTCCCAGCCGAGGAAGATCTCGGCCATCTCCTTGTGCTGCTTGATCTGGAAGGTGACGTCCGCCATGCGTGTTCCCCTCGTCTCATCTGGTGTCGGCGGCCAACCTCCGGCCGCCCGGTGGGCTTCCTCGTCATGATAGTATGTCCGGGGGGAAATGTCATGAACTCGTTCAAGGCAGTCGTCTTTGGACCCGGCGATCTCGGCCGGGAACGGTCTGGCCAGGTCAGCGTCGAGCCCGATGGCCTGCGGGTCGAAATCGGGGCCGAACACTGGATTCTCGGGTTCCCGGGGCTCGACCTCAGCCGCGGCGGGTTCGACGACCTGGCCATCGTCGTGGCGGGCCGCGAGTCCCGTGGCCAGGAACTGGCCCTCCACCTGTCGGACGAGGAATTCGTCGCCGCCCTGGCTCGGGTCGTCCCCCGCGAACTGCGGCCGGCGGTGGCCCGTCTGCGGCGCCAGGGCGAGGAGACGCGCGGTGGCTGGCGGAGGTATCTGGCCGTCGTCGCCATCGTGGTGCTCGGGGGAATCCTGTTCTTCAACCAGCTGACCGGCCTTATCGCCAGCCTGGTGCCGGTGTCGACCGAGGTCGCCCTGGGCGAGGCCATTGCCGACGGGCTCGTCGAGCGCGGCACTTTGCTCACCACCGGACCGGCGGTGACGGCGGTCACCCAGGTCTGGCAGGCGGTGGCGCGAGGGCTTCCCCCGGCCCCTTTCCCTTTCCGGGTGCGAGTAGTTGGCTCACCCCAGGTTAATGCCTTGGCCGCGCCCGGCGGGCAGATCGTGGTCTTCACCGGCCTGCTGGCCCGCATGGAGAGCGCCGAAGAGCTGGCGGGCATTCTCGCTCACGAAGCCGCCCACGGTTTGCGACGGCATGGCCTGCGCCAGGTGGTCAAGGCGCTGGGGGTGTCGGCCGTGATGATCCTGCTGGTCGGCGACCCCGGCGGCTTGGGCCGTGCCGTGCGCGATCTGGGGTCGCAGCTCGTCCTGCTCTCCTACAGCCGCGACGATGAACGGGAGGCCGACCGTCTGGCGGTCGAGATCCTGCGGCGGGCCCGCATCGATCCGTCACGCTTCCCTGATTTCTTCACCCGCCTCGAGAAAGATGGCGGGGTGCCCGAATTTCTGACCATCCTCTCGACTCACCCCAGCCATGGCGAACGGCAGCGCGAGCTGCAGGCCTTGCTGCAGCCTGGTGACACGGCGGTGCCGCGGCTGGCCATCCCCTTGCCGTCCTCCTCGAGCCTGGCCGGCAGGGGGAAAGGGAAGCCCTGAATCTGGGTAGCCCCTCTTCCACCGGGCCATCCCAGGGGGCGCAATCTTCCTCTTTAGTTTCGTCGTGAAATCTGGACGGCCCACTGCCATCTTCCCCCCCGATTCAGAGGAGGAGTGGAGCCAGGGGAGGGGAGCAGAGAGTGTGGTGGGGCGCGGTCGGGCTGCCCTTTTTCCGTCTACCCCACCCCCTGCGATCACTTCCGGCGGGGGGTGGCCTTTTTGACGGTCTTTCCTTTCCGGGCTGTGGTCCGGGCTGTGGCTTTGGGGGCGGGGGCCTTGCCCGGTTTCGGGGCGGTTTTGGCTTTCCGGCGGGTGGCGGTTTTTTTCACCGGGGTTGGCTTGGGGGCGCGACGGGCAGGGGAGTTGACGAAGAAGGCCGCCGCTTCGTTCCGCACGGTGAAGAACTTCTTGACCCAGGCTTTGTAAGCCTTCAGGTCGGCGTCGGAGATGCCGAAAAGCTTCTGCATCCGGCGGATGACCTTGTCCTCTTCGATGGCGAAATGGCCGTCGCAGGCCGACAGGCCGATCAGTTCGAGCATGACGGCCGTCCGGGAGCCCCGGTCGGGGAAGAAGGTGCGCAACACGTCGTCGGTCGGCTCGGGGATCAGCTCCTGCTGCCCCATCTCGGCGCTGAGGGCGTAGATCATCTCGCGTTCGCGGTCGGTGATCTTGGCATCGGCCTCGATCAACTGCTGGGCGACGCCGAGGAACAACTTCTGCTGGTTGTCGTTCAGTCCCTTCAAAAACATGCTTTCTCTCTCTCTCTCTCTCTCCTCCCGTGCGGTGGTGGGGTTGGCGCAAGGCTACCAGAAGTTCCGCTGTTCGGGCAACCGTGAACTTTGTTCCACAGGAACCATGGGTGTCAGGGAACCGGCACTCCTCCAGTGCCCTGTTCACCCGGTTGGCCGGTCGATCGCGCTCCCCAGGCGTTGCGCTCGAAACCCCAGGTGCCGGTTGCTCGATGCCCTCGAACCTTCGCCTCATCTGGATATCCTCGTCAAGCCCCTTCAGAACGCCTATTCATGGCCGCCGTCTGGGTGCTGCACCTCCCAGGAGCGGGTCGACGAGGATCCTGCCGAGGCACGATTCCAGACGCCCGGGGTTTCGCCTCCCATCCTTCAGGGAATCGCGATTCGCTCTGCCAACCCGCTTCGTTGCCCAAGCGAGGATGGCTGCCAGGGAACTGGCTCGCGACGCGCTCGGGGAACGTGTGGTAGAATGAACCCGTTCGGTGGACGTTTGAGAAGGGTACCAGGGAGTAGAGCGGCCGGCAGAGACTTCGCGGCCGGACGTCCGCGGGGGAGGTTCGTACCGTGGATTCCCACCTTTCCTTATTATGTGGCGCGCACCCGCGATGGCCTGTTCCGATGCGGGTTCGAAAACCAGTGTCTGCTCTGGGTCAACCAGGGATTTGCCGACCGGTTCGCGTTTCCGGCCGATCCGGCGAGCCTGACCGGACGCCGTCTGCCCGAGATCGTCCGCGACAACCCTTTCTGGGTTGAGGCCTGGCATCGTCTGCGGGCGACGGGGGAAGTGCATGATCTGACCGGGGCCTGCCGTCTCGCTGGCGGGCAGGAGCGCTGGGTCGGTCTCGACGCCTTTTTGACCGGACCCGCCGAAACCCCGGATACCTGCGTCGAGGGCTGCCTGCGCGATCTGACCGATCGTCATCGTCAGGACAGCGAAGCCGCCCGCCAGACGGCCGGGATGACGGATCTGATCGCCCACCTGGGCTACGGGGTGATCCTGGTCGATCCGGAGGACCACATCCGTCTCTGGAACCCGACTGCCGCCGAACTCACCGGCTGGTCGACCGCCGAAGCCCTGGGGCGACCCCTTGCCGAATGCTGGACCATCCTGCCCGACGACGGAACCGTCCCGGTCGGCGATCCCACCGGGCTCTGTCGCCGGTCCGGCCGTTCCCAGGAGCTGGCGCTGTCCAGCCTGCTGGTCACCCGGCAGGGGAGCCGGCGCCGGATCATGGGCCGGATCGACCCGGTGCCGATGTCCGGCCTGACGGGGCCAGGGCACGGCGCGGCCATTGTCTTCCAGGACATCACCCTCCTCGTCCGGTCGCGTCGCGAGATCGAAAAACCCCGGCGGCTCGATGCCCTCAGCCTGCTGGCGGGTGGCATCGCCCACGATTTCAACAACATCATGACCGGCCTGTTCGGGTACATCGGCCTGGCCCAGGCCGATGCCCTCCCCGGGTCACGCCAGGCCGACCGCCTGGCCAAGGCCGAGTCCGCCTTGGGCAAGGCGAGGGGCCTGTCCAACCAGTTGCTCACCTTTGCCCGGGCCCGGCCGCCCCAGACGCGGGCCGTCAGTCTGGCCGACTTTGTGTGGCAGGAGGTGCAGACCGCCCGCCTGGGCACCGCCTTGACCTGCGAGTTCGATCTGGCTTCCGATCTGTGCCCGGTCGATCTCGACGAGGTTCAATTCGCGCCGGTCATCCACGCCCTGGTAGCCCACGCTGGCCGGGCCCAGCCGTCCGGGGGTGTGCTGCGAGTGCGGGCCGGCAACCTGTGGGTCGACCCGGCCGAAGGAGTACCCCTGCCCGAGGGCCGGTATGTGGTGGTCACCCTCGAGGACCAGGGGGAGCCCCTACCCGAGGGAACTCTCGAGCAGTTGTTCGAACCCTACGCCGTCCAGGCGCCGGCGACGGGGGAAGGCTTCGATCTGCCTCTGGCCTACGCGATCGTCAAGAATCACGGCGGATGGCTGACCGCCGGGCCGGGTCCGGCGGGTGGAACGGCCTTCCGGATCTATCTGCCCACTTCCACCTTACTGCGTGACGAAACCCAGGCGACCGCTCCCGTGGGGCAGATTGGGGCGCGGGTCCTGCTCATGGACGACGAGGAGATCATCCTGGCCGTGGTCGGCGAAATGCTCCAGCACCTGGGGTGCGGAGTCGAACTGGCCCGCAGCGGAGACGAGGCCATCGAGAAGTTCCGGCAGGCCCAGGCGGCGGGAACCCCCTTCGATGTGGTCATTCTCGATCTGACCGTCCCTGGGGGGAAGGGCGCGCGCGAGTGCCTGCCCCACCTGCTGGCCCTCGATCCCCAGGCCCGCGTGGTGGTGGCCAGCGGGTATTCGACCGGCCCGGTGATGATCGACTACCGGCGCTTCGGCTTCGTGGGGGCGATTCCCAAGCCCTTCGAGGTCAAGAGTCTGGGCGCTTTCCTCCGTCATCTCCTCGGCTCCCGCAGCGGGCGGACAAGGGCGGGCACCTCTCGTTAACCGGTTGCCCTCTTCTGCCCTGCCGGCGGCACGTTCCCGATGCGATCCTGACGATCCTGGGGGTGGCCGACCGTTGGTTGTCGAGATGTCGAGATGTCGAGGTGACGGGGGGCGTCGAGGAACGCTCTCCGTGACGCCCGCAGCCTCCTTCCTCCCTTCTGGGGTTCAGGTCCCGGAAAATACATCAACCCGGGTGCCAGGGCTTCGCGGGAAGCCTGAGCACCCGGGCTGGGTGTGGGGGAAAGAGGACGCCGGGGTGGTTATTCCTCGACGATGACGACGACGCCGTCTTTCTCGATGATACGGAAGGCAGCCTGGGTTTCGGGCGACCAGCGGCCATGCTCGTCGCTGAGCTTGACCGCCCACAGGTAGCGGTGCAGGGGCAGGAACCCCTCGTCGAAGAGGGCGACGCCGGGTTTCACCGACACGCGCTCCCAGACGGCGATCTGGGGCCGAAACCGGCCCAAGCCCCTGGCCATGCACAAAAGCGCGTGAGCTTCAAATGACCCTGGGTCGGGAGTCCCCGACTTTGACCCGGGCTTCTACCTCATGGTAAGGTGTGTTTTCCACTCCACAGGAGGTTTCCCATGGTCGAACCAGCAGTCAGCAAGCAGGAACTGAATGACGTCGCGGCGGTCGCCGAGATCAACAAGGCCCGGCAGCAGATCCTCGCCGAGATCGGCAAGGTGTTCATCGGGCAGGCCAAGGTGGTCGAGGAGGTGCTCTACGCCCTGTTCGCCCGCGGACACGTCCTGCTGATCGGGGTGCCTGGCCTCGGCAAGACGCTGCTGGTCAACTCCCTGGCCCAACTGCTCGACCTCAAGTTCCGGCGGATCCAGTTCACCCCCGATCTCATGCCGACCGACATTATCGGCACCGAGATCCTCGAGGAAGATCCCGCCACCAAGGAACGCCGGTTCAAGTTCGTCCAAGGGCCGCTGTTCACGCAGATGCTGCTGGCCGATGAGATCAATCGCACCCCGCCCAAGACGCAGGCCGCGCTGCTGCAGGCGATGCAGGAACGCAAGGTGACCAGTTCGGGCACCACCTATCCGCTGGCCGAGCCGTTCTTCGTTCTGGCCACCCAGAACCCCATCGAGCAGGAGGGCACCTACCCGCTGCCCGAGGCCCAGCTCGACCGCTTCATGTTCAACATCCGCATGGACTACCCGCCCACCGAGGAAGAGGTGACGATGGTCAAGGCCACCACCACCGGGGCCGACCCGAGCCTGCAGCCGACGCTGACCCACCAGCGTATCCTGCAGCTGCAGGACATCGTGCGGCGGGTGCCGGTCTCCGACCGCGTGGTGCGCTATGCCGTCTCCGTGGCCGAAGCCACCCGGCCCGGGCGCGAGAAGAGCCTGCCGTTCGTCAACGACTTCATCACCTGGGGCGCTGGCCCGCGCGCCAGCCAGTACCTGATCCTCGGCGGCAAGGCCCGCGCCGTGTTGCAGGGCCGCTTCTACGTCGCCACCGAGGACATCAAGGCGCTGGCCTACGCCGTCCTGCGTCACCGCATCTTGCTCAACTTCAATGCCGAGGCCGAGGGCGTCACTGCCGACGTCCTCATCGACCGCGTCCTCAAGGCCGTGCCCGAGCCGCAGGCGTGATCGGCCTGGGCCGGTCGTTCGCGCGTCCGGCCCACCGTCCGCCCCGCACCTGACCATGGACAAGACCCGCCGGCTGTCGCGCTTCCTCGATCCCAAGGTCCTGGCCTCCATCGCCTCGATGGAGATCCGGGCCCGCAGCGTGGTCGAGGGGGCGATCGAAGGCCTGCACAAGAGCCCCTTCAAGGGGTTCAACGTCGAGTTTGCCGAATACCGCTCGTATGTGCCGGGAGATCCGATCCGCGACATCGACTGGAAGGTCTTCGCCCGCACCGACAAATACTACATCAAGGAGCACGAGGAGGAGACCAACCTCTCGGGCTACCTGATCCTCGACACCAGCGGGTCGATGTCGTTCAAGGGCGATGCCGCCTTCAACAAACTCGAATACGCCGCCACCCTGGCCGCCTCGCTGGCCTTCCTGATGCTGAAACAGCAGGACTCGGTGGGCCTCGTCACCTTCGCCGAGGGGGTGCGCAAGATCGTGCGCCCCAAGTCGGGAATGGGCCATCTGAAGGGCATCTGCCGCGAACTGGAAGCGACCGAGCCGACCGGTGCCACCGACATTGGCGAAACGCTCGATCGCGTCGCCGAGACGATGCGCAAGCGCGGCCTGCTGATCATGTTCTCCGACCTGATGGACTCGGCCGACGCCATCATTCGCAAAGCTCGCCAACTGCGGACCCGCCGCCACGAGATCGTGCTCTTCCACGTGCTCGACCGCCAGGAGCTGACCTTCCCCTTCGAGGACACCATCCTGTTCCGCGACCTCGAGGACCGCAGCGAGATCGTGGCCGACGCCTACGCCCTGCGCCGCGAGTATCTGCGGCGGGTGCAGCACCTGGTGACCACCTTCCAGTCAGCGCTGCGCCGGGCCGGCATCGACTACCTGCTGGCCGACACCTCGCGGCCGATCGAGGCCAGCCTGCGGCAGTTCTTCACCCGTCGCATGTCCGGCGGCGTGCGGGTGGCCTGAGATGCTGACGTTCGGGCATCCGCTCTTCCTGACCGGGCTGCTGACGGCGGCGGTGCCGATCTGGTTGCACCTCTCCTACCGCCGCACGCCCGTGCCCAAGGACTTCCCGAGCCTGCGGCTGATCCGGTTGTCGGTCGAGGCGGTGGTGCGCCGGCTCAAGCTGCGCAACTGGCTGCTGCTGGCCCTGCGGCTGCTGGTGCTGCTGCTTCTGGTGATCGGACTGGCCCGGCCCTACCTGGGCAGCACCTTCGGCAGCCTGGCCCACACCGGAGCGCCGGCCGCCTTCGTGGTCATCCTCGACAACTCGCTCTCGATGGGCGTCACTCACCAGGGCATCTCGCTGTTCAACTCGGCCAAGGCCAAGGCCCTCGAGATCCTGGAGCGGATGGGGCCGTCTGACAAGGCCTCGGTCGCCCTGTTGCACGATCCCGGCACCCTTTTGTTCACGCAGCTGTCCTGGGACAAACAGGATCTGAAGGAGGCGGTGCGCAACGCCCCGCTCAGCTATTCCGGCACCAACCTGCCCGGCGTGCTGCAGGCGGCGGTCAAACTGGTGGCCCCGGTGCGGTCGTACAAACGCATCGTCTACCTGATCACCGACATGACCAGGGTCGCCTGGAAACCTCTGCTCGAGAGCGGCGATGTGCTGGGCCGCATCGACGCCGGGATCGAGCTGGTCCTGATTCCTGTGGGGGACGGCACCCCGCCCAACCTGGCGGTGGCCGAGGTGAGCCTCGACCAGCCGCTCGTCATGAAGGGGCGCCCGGCCACCCTGTGGGTCACGGTGGCCAACCACGGCGACCGGGCCCGGTCGACCCGGCTGTCGGTGCTGGTGGACGGAGACAAGAAGCACGACATTCCCATCGAGGTCGAGGGACGCTCGCGCCAGCGGGTCAAGGTGCCGGTGACCTTCCCGGCCGAGGGGATGGTGGCGGTGACGGCGCACCTGCCGGCCGATTCCCTTCCCCATGACGATGTGCGCTACCTGGCCGTCCAGGTGCTGCCGCCCCAGAAGGTGCTGATCCTGAAACCTCCGGCCGATCGCGATGGGACGCCCAGCCGCGACGACCTCTTCCTGCGCTTCGCGCTCAACCCCCTCAACCGCAGCGAGGGGGCCACCTTCGTGGTCGAGAGCCGGGAACCCGAGGAAGCTCTGTCCTTGCGCCTGGCCGATTACACCGCCGTCTACCTGGTCAACCAGCGACAGTTGCCGGAACCCCTGGTCGGGCGTCTGGCCGACTATGTGCTGGGGGGTGGGTATTGCATCCTCTTCCTGGGATCGCGTACCGATCCCGACTGGTACAACTCGGCCCTGCTCGACACGCCGGGCGGTCGGCACCTGTTGCCGGCGCGGCTGTTCAAGCGGGTCGGCAACGCGGTCAGCAAGGCGATCGCCTACCAGCTGACCGACCTCGACACCGGGCATCCGGCCTTCAGTCTGTTCGCTACCGAGGGCAACGGCGATCCGCGGCGGGCCCACGTCTGGGAGTTCTTCCAGGTGCAGCCCAACTCGGGTGCCCTTGTCCTGGCGCGCATGAGCCATGGCCTGCCCGGCCTGGTCGAGGAGCGACGCGGCCAGGGCAAGGTGTTGCTGGTCGCCTTTACCGCCGACACCAGTTGGACGAACTGGCCGCTCAAGCCGACCTTCCTGCCCTTCCTGCATCAGAGCCTGGCCGGCATGCTGGGGCGGCGCGGCCTGCGCGGCGAGGCCATCCGGCCGGGCATGCCGGTCTCGATGGTCGTCCAGCAGGAGGACCTGCACAAGGTCACCCTGGTGCCGCCGCAGGGCCTGCCCGTCGAACTGCCCATCCGGCGCGAGGGCGGGGCGGAAGGCCTGCTCCATTTCTCGACCACCCGCACCGAGCTACCCGGTTTCTACCGACTGCTGCTCGAAGGCAAGGAAGGGACGCGCACCGAGGCCTTCGCCGTCAACCCGCCGCCCGAAGAGAGCGATCTCGAACGCTTCCCCGTGCAGAAGGTGCCGCGCTTTCGGGCGCTGGCGCATCGGGCCGGGTCGGCGACCAGCCTGGGCGACAAGGTCCAGGAGGTACGGGAAGGCAAGGATGTCAGTCGCCTCCTGCTCTGGTTGCTGCTGGTAGCGGCCCTGGTCGAGACGATCGTCGCCAACCGGCCGTCCGGCCTGCGTTCGGAGGCCCGCGCATGAGGACCCTGTTCGCGCTGCTCGGGTTCGATCTGGGGCCGATCCAGGCCGTCGATACATGGAGCCTCGGGTTCAGCTGGGGCTGGGCGGTGGTGGTGCTGCTGCTGGCCCTGTTGCTGCCGCTGTTCCTGTGGTTCCTGCGGCCCTTCGAGGGCAAGCCGGTCACCGGCTGGCTGGCGGGGGGACTGACCGTCCTGCGGATCGGCTTTGTCGTCGGGGTCATCTTCCTGCTGGCCGGGCTGCGGTGCACCGTGACCGGCTGGGTGCCGCAGAAGAACAAGTTGGCCGTGCTGATCGACTCCTCACGCAGCATGAGCATCGTCGAGGAAGGGAAGAGCCGCCTCGAGCGGGTGCGGCACGCCCTGGTCGACGACGCCCTGCTGGCCGGCCTCGAGCGACAGACCGGCCTGTCGCCCGTCCTGTTCTCGTTCGCCGGGTCGGTGGCCCCGCTGGCTGCCGACGATGTGGCATCGTTCTCCATACAGGCCGAAGGCACCCAGACCAACCTGACCAAGGCGATCGGGGACGTGGCCAACCACCTTGGCGAAGGGAGCCTGCTGGGCATGGTGGTGTTGACCGACGGAGGCCATAATCACGGCGAATCCCCGATCGAGGGGCTGGCGCGCCTGCGCACCCCACTCTACTTCTTGGCCGCCGGGCGGGAGGGGCAGACCCGTGATCTGGCCGTCGCCCTGGAGCGGCCGCCCTCTATCGGGTATCTGAACTCGATGACCCGGGTGCGCGGCGAGATCCGGCTGCACCGGGTGGCCACCTCGACCGTGCCGGTGCAGATCCGCCGCGACGGCAAGATCGTCGAGATCCTCGCCGTGCCGGTGCCGGCCGGCCAGTCACGGGTACCGTTCGCCTTCAACATCCCCTGCGAGACCGAGGGCACCTTCACCTACGCGGCGGCGGTGCCGCACCTCGAGAACGAGCTGACCCTCGAGAACAACGAGTCGGGCTTCCTGATCAAGGTGGTCAAGGAACGGCTGAAGGTGCTGATCGTGGCCAACGCCCCGTCATGGGATCTCGCCTTCCTGCGCTGGGCCCTCAAAAGCGACCCCAACAGCCATGTCGACGCCTGGGTGCGCCTCACCGACACGCGCTGGAGCCGCATGGAAGACTTTACCCTGAAGGGCATCCGACCGGCCCCCGAGCTCGGGCCGGACCTCGAGGATACCGACGTGCTGGTCGTCGCCGGGATCCCCGAACGGGTGCTCGCTCCCCACGTCGGGGTCATCACCCGGCGAATCGAGGCGGGGAAGCTAGGGTTGCTGGTCCTGCCGTCGGCCCGTGGCTACCGCACCCTGGGCTATGTTGGGTCGCCGATGGCGGTGCTCTTCCCGGTCGATCTGGGCACCGAGGCGTGGCGTGGAGTGCCCTCCAGTCTGATCCTGCCGGGGGCCGAACCCGGCTACGCGTTCCTACGCCTGCTCGACGACCCCATCGAAAACGCCCTCTTCTTCAAGACGATCCCCAAGCTCGACGGCCTGTTCACCTACGGGCCGCCCAAGGCGGGCGCCGAGGTCCTGCTCGCCTCGACCCTCGACCAGGGTGGGCGGCCCGCGCCAGCGCTCCTGGGGCAGCGGTTCGGGCAGGGTCAGGTGGTGATGCTGCTGGGTGGCCCGTTGTGGCCGATGGGTTTCAAGATGGTCCCGACCGACAAGACGATCAAGCCCTATACCGCCTTTGTGCTCAATTTGTGCAAGTGGCTGGCCAACCGGCGCGAGGACGCCCTGGTCACCCTCGAGACCCCGTCGGCCCGCGGGTTCGTGGGCCAGCCGAGCGTCTTCCGCGTCTGGGTCATGGACAACCGGCGGCAGTATGTCACCGCCGCCCAGGTCTCGGCGATCATCGAGGCCAAAGGACGCGAGCCGGTCACCCTGTCGTTCATCGGCACCTCCGAGAAGGGGTGCTACGAGGCGACCTTCGTGCCCCCCTGGCGTGGACTGTTTTCGGTCACCGCCACGGCGCGGGCGCAGGGCAAGGTGCTGGGCGAGGCCAAGGGGGAATTCTTGGTCGAGGTTCCCACCGCCGAGTTCGACAACCCCGAAGTGCAGGTCGAACTGATGCAGCGACTGGCCAGCGCCACCGGCGGTGCCGTCTTCCCGGTGGAACAGTCGGCCGCTCTGGTGCGGTCGCTGCGGGCCACCCCCGGCCAGAAGCGGGAGACCCGCATCCTCGATTTCCGTGACAGCTACCTGGTGCTGGCCCTGCTGTTGGCGCTGCCGCTCGCCGAGTGGATCCTGCGCCGCACGAAAGGACTGAGCTGATGCCTCTGCCGAAGCACGATCACCGAAATTCCGGCAATTCCGCGAATTCCGGGAATTCCGGGGACATGATACGAAATTCCAAAGAATTTCGTATCATGTCCCCGGAATTGTCGGAATTGAGGCACGTGGCCTTGCTGGTCATCCTGCTGGGGTTGGTGGCGGCCGGCCCCGTGGCCGCCGAGTGGGGGGCGATCGCCATTCCGCGGGTGCAGTATGGTGGCGGGGGCGACTGGTACACGGGCCCCACCTCGATGCCGAACCTGCTGAAGGCGGCCGCCGAGCGGCTCGGCCTGGCGACCCGGCCCGATCATTTCGCCATCCGGATTTCCGATCCCGATCTGTTCTCCTACCCGATGCTGTTCCTGACCGGGCATGGCAACGTCAAGTTCGACGACCAGGAGGTGAACCGTCTGACGGCCTGGCTCGACAACGGGGGCTTCCTGTGGATCAACGACAGCTACGGCATCGACCGCAGCGTGCGCCGGGAGCTGCGCAAGATCTACCCCGACAAGGAACTGGCGGCGGTGCCGCCCGACCACCCCATTTTCAAGCAGGTCTACGACTTCCCCGAGGGGCTGCCCAAGATCCACGAGCATGATGGCAAACCGCCCCAGGCCTATGGTATCTTCAGTAAAGGACGGCTTGTCGTCTTCTATACCTATGAATCAGACATCGGAGACGGCCTCGAGGACGAAGGCGTCCATCCCACCGACACCCCCGAAGTGCGCGAGAAGGCCATGCAGATGGCGCTCAACATCCTGGTCTTCGCCCTGTCCCAGTGAGGTGCCCCGATGGATGAACGCAAGACCCGGCAACTGCTTGCCGCCTATCCCGAACGGCGCGACCAGCTCGAGCGGTTGCTGATCTCCTACACCCGCTCCCGGCAGGTGCGGGTCTTCCTGCAGCGTGGATTCTGGACGCTGGCCGGCCTGGCCGGCCTGCTGCTCGTCTTCCTGCTGGTCGAGCGCACCCCGATCCAGTCGGAATTCCTGCGCTGGCTGTTCGCCGCCCTGCTCTACGCGACGGCGGGCGGGGGGCTGTTTTTGACCCTGCGGGTGTTCCTCACCCCGCCCGGGCCGGTCGCGGCCGCCGTCGAGATCGAGGAAGCGGCCCCTCGCTTTCGGTCAGGGCTGTCGAGCGCGGCCGAGTTCCAGACCGCCCCCGAGGAACCCGGCACCTCGGCCGCTCTGCGCAAGCTGACGGTCGCCCAGGCGGCCGAGGACCTGTCCGATGAGGACCTGGGCCTGGCGCTCGGCCGCTTCTCGCGCCGGCGCGCCCTTGCCACCCTGGTGGGCCTGGCCGTTTTGCTGGGTTTGTGGACGGGGATCGCTCCCCGCGAGGTGAAGCGGGGGGCGCTGCGCCTGGTGCTGCCCTTCGCCGACCTGGCCGCGTTTTCCCACCTCGAACTGGTCATCTATCCGGGCAACGCTCTGGTGGCTCGCGGCGACCATCTCCAGATCAGCGCGGTACCCAACCAGCCTCTCGAACGTGATCCGGTGTTGGTGCTCTTCCGCCCGGGGGCCCCCGAGGGGACACCCACCGAGATGTATCCCGATGAGTCGGCCTCGCGAGCCCGCTACGTCTACACCCTGACCGGCCTGCAGGAATCGACCGACTACCAGGTCACCGCCGAGCGGTTCGTCTCGGAACGCTTCGCGGTCACCGTCGTGCCCCGCCCCGAGGTGAAGCGGCTGCAGGTGACCATCCACCATCCCGCCTATCTCGCTTCGCAACCCGAGAAGCTCCCCGAGGGGATGGGCGACTGCACGGTCCTCGTCGGCACTCGCATCGATATCGAAGGCGAGGCCAGCCAGCGGATGAAGACGGTCGAGGTGTCGCTCGAGCCGGGTGCCACCCAGACTTGCGAACTGGTGCATGGGGATGGGTTCCGCACCACGTTCGAGGTGGCGACCGACACCCGTTTCTCGCTCCTGTTGCGCAATGAATTCGGGCTGACCAACGAGAAGCCGGTCCGGTACCAGATCACCGCCATCCATGATGCCTCGCCGACCGTCACCATCCTGCGCCCCGCCGCCGATTTGCCGTTCCCCAAGAGCAAACGGCTCGATCTCAAGGTGGTGGCGAAAGACGATTTCGGCGTGGCCGGAACGGTGCTCTACTACTCGGTGGGCGACCGCCGGCACGTCATTCCCCTCAACATGAAGCCCGATCTGACCCCGGTCAAGGAATTCGAGGTCGACTATCCCTGGATGCTCGACACCCTGGCAGTGGCTCCCGGCACGGAGATCGCCTACTACGTGAAGGCCGATGATGCCCGTCAGCCGGTCGCCAACGTGGCAACCACCCCGACCTTCAAGGTGGCCATTCCCTCGATGCTCGACGTCTACCGGGGGGATGACGAGGCCCAGGGTGACGTGACCTCCCAGTTGCGCCACCTCCTGCAGGAACAGAAGACCCGGCGCGAGTCGCTGAAGAAAACCTACGAGAAGATCAAGCACGAAGGCAAGCTCGATCCGCAGACCGAGCAGGAGCTCGAACAGGCCATCAAGGAAGGGGAGATGCGCGATCGCGAGGCGCAGGAGATCCTCGAGAAGTTCGAGCAGATCCAGCGCAATCTCGAGCAGAACCCTTTTTCGTCGCCCGAGGCGATCGAGAAGCTGCAGAAGATCAACCAACTGATGGACCAGGTCCTCGACGACGAGGGCAAACGGCTGATGCAGCAGTTACGCGATTCGCTGCAGGCCATGAAACTCGACCCCAAAGACATGGAGAAGTTCGAGGAAGCCTTCAAGATGGACAACTACCTGAAGGAACTCGACCGCACCGTCGAACTGCTGACCCAGCTGCGCGACGAGATGAAGATGCATTCGCTGGGGCAGGCCCTCGAAGACCTCAAGCGCCGCCAGGAGGCGATCGCCTCCGAGACGGCAGCACTGCAGCAGAAGCAGCAGCAGGCCGGCGGGCTGACCCCCGAGCAGAAGAAGCGGCTCGAGGAGCTGCGCCAGCGCCAGGCCACCCTCGCCTCCGAGGCGGCCGGGTTGCAGCAGAAGCAGCAGCAGGGCGGCTTGTCCCCCGAGGAACAGGCCAAACTCGACGAACTGGCCCGGCAAGCCGAACAACTGGCCTCGGAAGCGGCTGCCCTGCAGAAAAAGCAACAGGAAGGCGGCCTCAGCGATCAGGAGAAACAGCAGCTGGCCGAGCTGCCGCAGAAGATGGCCGAACTGGCCTCGCAAACCGCCGCCCTCGAGCGGAAGCGCAAGGAAGGCGGCCTGTCGGCCGACGAGCAGAAGCGGCTCGACGAGCTGGCCCGGCAGCAACAGGAGCTGGCCTCGGAGACGGCGGCCCTCGAGCAGCAACAGAAAGGCGGCCTGTCCGAGGAAGACCGCAGCCGCCTGAAGGATCTCGCCCGCCAGCAGGAGAAGATCAAGGAGGAACTGTCCGAACTGCAGAAGCAGTCGAAGGAGCTGGCCGAGAAGAAGCCCGCCCCCGGACAGCAGGACCACCCCGCCAAGGAAGACCTGAAGAACCTGCGCGACCAGCTCGAACAGCAGGATTTCCGCAAGACGGCCGACGACATCAAGAAAGACCTCGAAACGCAGAATCTCGACCGCGCCCAGCAGGGGCAGCAGCAGATGCTGAAGTTCCTGGAGGCCTTGCGCAAGGACGGTCAGAAGATCTGCCAGGCCTGTTCGGGCGGCGGGGCAGCGCCCCAGCTTGACCTGTCGCGGTTCATCCGGCGGGCTATCCAGGTCTCGCGGGACCAGGAGTTCCTGTTGCAGCAGCTGCAGGGCTTGCCCGACCAGTTCATGCGAGGTCAGCGCCCCGCCATCGAAGGGACGATCGACGAGGTCTCGGTTTTGCAGGTGCTGGTCAAAGACCAGGCAAAATCGCTCGAAGAGGGCCTCGAAACCCTGGTGCGCACCAGTTTCATGGTCGACCCCGAGGTGCTCGATTCCCTCAAGGGTGTGCAGGGCATCTTCTCGGAGATCGTCAAGAACCTCGAGGACCGCGCCCTCGGGCAATCACGCCAACAGCAGCGCGAGGTGATCCGGCGGTTCAACCTGCTGGCCATGGACCTGATGCGGGCCCAGGACTTGCCGCCCCAGTCCTCGCAGGCACAGAGCAACGACCCCCGCAACTTCCTGCAGCAGTTCAAAGACCTCACCCGCCGCCAGCTCAGCCTCTACCAGAAGAGCATGCAGCAGCAGATGTCGGGCCGCGACCAGAAGACCCTCGAGGCGATGCGCCAGATGGCCCTTGAACAGCGCATGATCCGCGAAGCGCTCGAACAGATGATGCGCGAGGGGAAGCAGCAACGCCAGCTGCTCGGCCGCATGGACGACGTGCTGCGGGACATGAAGGATCTCGAAACCCAGATCCTCGATCCGAACATGAAACGTGAGGTTGCCGAGAAGCAAAAATCTGTCTACGACCGCATGCTCAAGGCGCAGAAATCGTTGCGCAACCGGGACGAGGAGAGCGAGGAACGCAAGGCCGAGAAGGCTTCCGAGGTCAAGCAACCCCGGGCCGACAAGCCCCTGCCCGAGATCGGCACCGACACCCGCGACTTGTCACGGGACTTCCTCAGCGATCTGAAGGAAGACTTCCCGAAATCGTATGAAACGCAGCTGAACGACTACTTCAAGTCGCTCAGCCTGTATGGAGGCGGCCGATGACCGGGGCGGCACGGCGATGGCTGGCGGGACTTCTCCTGCTGGCGGCCTTCCTGGGCCTGGGGGGACGGAGCTTGGCCCAGGCCCCGGAGGCGTCCGGCGACCCCAACGAGGCCGTGATGCTGTTCAACGACGCCATGGGAGAATATGCTCAACGGCGGTTGCAGCCCGCCCGCACCCGTCTCGAGGAGATCGCGCGGCGTTTCCCGAAACATCCCCTGACGCCGCGGGTTCGCCTCGAGCTGGCCCGTGTCTGCAAGGACCTGCGTGAGTTCGACCGGGCCGTCGAGGTGTTAACTTCCCTGGTCACCGACGAGTCGGCGCGCGGCGAGTTCCACAACGCGCGCGAGATGCTGCTCGACCTGCTGTTCGAACTGCATCGCTACAAGGCCGGCCTCGACCTGCTCGAGAAATGGTGGCAGGAAAATCCCGGCGATGTCGAGATTGGGCGGCGGCTGGCCCGGTTCTACCTGTCGTCGGGCAAGCCCGACGAGGCCCGGTTGCTGCTCGAGGGCTTGCTCGAGCGCACCGCCCGGCCCGACGTGTTCAACGACCTGCTGCAGATGGCCATCCGGCAGGGGCGGGTCGAGGGGTTGCGCACCCTGATCGAGCAGCGGCGGGCCCGCTACCGCACCGTCGATTACCTCGATTTCGTCTCCGACTGCCACCTCGCTTTGAAAGAGACCGAGAAGGCGGCCACCCTGCTGCGGGAGGCAAAAGAGACGGCGGGCGAACTGCGCCTGCTGCGCAAGCTCGCCCAGATCGACCAGGGGCGCAACGATCCGGCGCGGGCGCTCGAATCCCTGCGCCTGCTGCAGAACATGTTTCCCGACCAGTGGGAATACGCCAAGGCGGCCGGGCGCTGCCTGTTCCTGCTGGGGCGCCAGGACGAGGCGGTGCGCGAGTGGCGGGGGCACTTCCAGAAGCGCGGGGCGCTGGGGACGGAAGGCTTCCAGCTGCTCGTCGAGGTGTTCATCGAACACCGGCTGTATGAGGAAGCCCTCGCCGCGTTCGCCGAAGCCCGGCAGTTGTTCGGCAACCCCACCCAGTTCGCCGAGGAGAAGGCGGGGGTGCTCGAGGCGTTGGGCCGCAAGTACGAGGCGCTGGCCGAGTATTTCCTGACCCTGGTCAACGGAGTCTACAAGACCGAGGTCTTCGACAAACTCTACGAGAACCGGTCGCCCGAGTTCGACCTCGCCTCGCTGCTGAAGGGGGCGTTGCGGGCCACGCCGACCCTGGCGGTGCGCCGGGCCCTCATCGAGATGTGGTTCCGGGATGCAGATGTGGCCTGCCTGCCCGACCTGCTGGGCCTGACCGCGGGGGACGGCACCGTCCAGGAACTGGTCTACGAACGGATCCGCCAGGAGTCGTTCACCCACCCGACCCCGTTCCTGCGGGCGGTGATTCTGGGGTTGATCAAGCAGGAGCGCGCGGGGTCCCTGGGCTTGCGGCTGCAGCTCATTCTGCTGACCCTGCCCGACCAGACCGACGCCCAGGCCGAAGAGGCCCTGGCCGAGGCGTCGGCCACCGTGGCCCTGCCGGCCGTCGCGGATGTCGGGTTGCAGAACAGGCTCCTGGTGGAAATGGCTCGCCTCGCCTGGGAGCGCTTCGCCCGGGTGGGTCCCGCTCTCGCATGGCTAGGCCGGGTCACGGGAAGTCAGAGCGCAGCCGCGGCTCCCGGGGTGACTTTCGACGCCTGGCTGATGACCATGCGTCTGCAGGCGGCTCTCGGCGAGATGAAGGCCGCCGAACAGGCACTCGGGCGGGCCCGTCAGATGGCCACCGGGCAGGGGCCGGCCCCCCGTCCTGGAGTGCGCCGCTTGCCTGGGGGCGGCCCCCCAGTGCCCCCCGAGTTCGACGGGTACACCCCCGAGGATGAGTTCGATGCCCTGTTTGACCTTACTGAACTCGGCTCGGAAGCCGTTGCCCGGCTGCAGTATGAAGAGGGGTGGCTGCTGGCCCAGAAGGGCCAGTTCCAGGAAGCTCTCGACAAGCTGCGTGAGCTGACCTCGACCAACCCCGAGTCGATGTGGATGAATGACGGCCTGCACTTGGCGCTGACCCTGACCATGGGCTCGGTCGGTGACCTCGACCCCTTGAAGAAATACCTGGCGGCTGAGCGGGCCGCCCTGGTCGGCAGCACCGCCGTCGCCCTGTCTCTATGGAATGAGGTGGCGACCGTCGCCTCCGAGTCGGCGTTCGGGCGCGACGCCCGGGCTCGTGCCCTGCTGGTGGAGGCCGAATTCACGGCCGACCCCCAGACGGCCCTGAAAGAGGTCGAGGGGTTCGTGCGGCTCAATCCGGCTCACTGGCTGGCCCCTGACCTGTGGATTGCCCGTGGCCGTCTGCTGCGGGAAACCGGGGCCGCCCCCGAGGTGCTGGCCGACCACTACAAAGAGTTTCTCGACCGGTATCCCGGTGATCTGCGCGCCCGGCGCGCCAAACTGGCCCTGGCCGATCTGATGCGGGCCAAGGCCTCCCAGGGGAAGAAATGAACCGACGGCGATCAGCAACGACGATACGGGATGCGAGCAAAGATGTGAGACGGGGGCGGCGAGGCCTGGCCCTGGGCCTGTGGATCGCCCTGCTGCTGGCCTGGCCCTGGGCCGGGGCTGTCCTGGCCGGGCGTCTGCTCATTCCGATGGATGACGCGCAGACCGACCACCTGCGGGCCTACGGATTGGCATACCACGCTCTCGACAAGCATGGCATCGACGTCGAATGGTTGTTGAACTATCGGTACGGGTCCTTCCTGTGCGACGATCTGCCGGCCCTGCGTGACCGGGCCCGCGAGGTGGGCGTCCGGGTCGAGCCGATCAGCGAGGACGAGGCACTGGCCATTTTCGCCCGCATCGAGGACGAGAACATGGAACGCGTCCTGCTGGAAAAGGCGCCCAAGGTGGCCGTTTATTCTCCTGATTATGCCGAACCGTGGGATGACGCGGTAACCCTCGTCCTCGAATATGCGCAGATCCCCTTTGCGAAATTCTATGATTCAGAGGTATTGGCCGGTGACCTGGCCAAATACGACTGGGTCCACCTGCATCACGAGGATTTCACCGGGCAATTCGGGAAGTTCTACGGCAGTTTCCGGTTCGCCGACTGGTACCGCAAGCAGGTGACGCGGGCCCAGCTCGATGCGCAGAAACATGGGTTCCGCAAGGTGACGGAGCTGAAACTGGCGGTGGCGCGCGGCATCAAGAAGTTCGTCCAGAACGGGGGGTTTTTGTTCGCCATGTGTTCGGCCGTCGATACCCTGGACATCGCGCTTGCCGCCAACGGCACCGACATCGTGGCTCCGGAACTCGACGGCGATCCCATCGACCCGCTGTACGAGTCCAAGCTCGACTACGGTGAATCGCTGGCGTTCACTGGATTCAAGTTGATTCCCGACCCGATGATCTACGAGTTCTCCGATATCGACGTGTCGAACAACTACATGGGTGACCCCGGCACCTTCAAGCTGTTCGAGTTCTCGGCCAAGATCGACCCCATTCCGACCATGCTGACCCAGTGCCACCGCAACGTCATCGACGGCTTCTTCGGCCAGACGACCGCTTTCCGCAAGAGCCTGCTGAAGCCTTCCGTCACCATCCTGGCCGAGAACAACGATGGGATCTCGGTAAAATACCTGCGGGGGGATTTCGGGAAGGGCAGTTTCTCGTTCCTCGGCGGGCACGATCCCGCCGACGTCAGCCACATCGTCGGGGAAGGGCCGACCCGCCTCGAGTTGCACAAGAACAGCCCCGGCTACCGGCTGATCCTCAACAACATCCTGTTCCCCGCCGCCAAGAAGAAGGAGCGCAAGACCTGACCGCCGCCATGTCGCCCGTCGAGGCCGCCGCCAGGGGCACCGTCAGGGGCGGCCGGCTTGTCTCGCCGGGGTCGGGCCATCGGGCTCTCGCTCGAACGGACGATCCGTGTCTGTCGTGGGGCGGCCCCTCACCAGCAGGGCCGAAAGCGGCTTTCCGTCCCCGTCCCGCCGTTCTCCCACGGCATTCAGGATGGAGCTTCCCGGGGGCCGGCCATGCGGCGAGGGCTGTGCCATTCTGGCGTCCGCGGGGCTGGCGCGTCTCTCCCACTTCCCACCTCGTGTCGGTTGGCCCCGTGGTGGTGCGCGAAACGGGCGTTATGCGTCGCTCTTCGTGGGGGCGAGGGGGGTTTTCCGACCTGATCGGGGTCGGCCTCCGGGAACGCCGATGATCTCCGCTTTTTTGCCGCTGATCCTGCTGGCCTATGCCACGGTGGAAGCCGAAGGCACCCTGGCCCTGCTGCCGGGCACGTTCGCCGTGCTCTGGCTGTGGGTGACGCTGCTCATGCTCTGGGTGCTGCTGCCCGAATGGCTCGAGGAACGCCAGGGCCCTGACGGCCCGAACGTGTCCTTCCTGACCGTGCAGGCCTTCTTCCAATGGGGGGTGGTCCTCTGGATCGTCGCCTTGCAGGCGCTGTCGGCCCCCGGCCGGCTTCTCTTTCCCGCCCTGAATCGGGTCTTGCCTCAGGCCTGGCCGATGCTGGTCTCGACGGGGTTGTTCGTCTGGTTGCACTGGCTGAGCCGGGGGGTTTTCCAGCAGGCGTTCCGGGCGCTCTTGCACCCCGACCAGTCACCGGGCGAGTTCTTCCGGGCACGGCTGTCCCTGCCCATCCTGTTCTTCCCGCCCATGCTGCTCTGGATGGGGGTCGAAGACCTCTGGCTGGGCCGGGCGTCGTTCTCGGGTATTTCCAATCTGCAGACCTTCGTGCTTGCCCCCTTGTTCTTCGTTGGCCTCTACCTGCTGTCGCCCCACCTGTTCAACCTGGCTTGGCG
>CALLCO010000198.1 GCA_937998695.1 Candidatus Ozemibacteraceae bacterium | reverse complement strand
CGGATGGGGAGGCCGCCCGGTCGCGGGTGGCGGCGGGGGCGAGGGGCGGCAGCCGGCGGCTGTCGCCGGCGATGGTGTCGGGAGGCCGGTCGGGGCCGGGGGGGCGGGTTCCCCCAGAGACAGTGGGGGGGGCGGGCCGATCGGTCGGCCCTGGGGGTGGGGTGGCGTGGTCCGAGACGGTCCCGGCGGGGGCCCCCGGGGGCGGTCCCGGCTGGAAGGGCGGGAGATCGCTCGGCGCCGTTGGCGGGGCCCCGGGGTGTGGCGGCGGGCCGTCAGGATGGCGCGGGGTTCCCGACCGTTGCAGGATCTTTCGCCAGGGGCCGATCTCGAGGACGACCAGGCGGGTTCGGCGGGTGGCCACCGCGCCCAGGCGCACCAGGCCGAACCCGTGGGCCACCCAGGCCTCGCCGCGCTGGGCGGCACGGGAGGCCCGTAGGCGGAACCGCAGGAAGACGGGGTGGAACGTGAGGAAGAGCCCCACCACGAGGGCGCCCACGCTTCCCCAGAACAGGCCCGACTTGGCCAGGCTCCACAGGACGCCCAGCAGCCACGGCAGGGTGGTGCCCAGCCAGCCTCCGAACTCGGCCAGTCCATTCATGGGTTCACGGCGCCACCATGCGCAGGCTGGCGGGCTCGACCGTGACGTGGGCCTCGCTCACCGGGGCCAGCACTTCCCCGTCGAGTTGGGCGCGGATGGGGCGAGGGGCGCGCAGCACGAACTCGCGCCCTCGCCGCCGGTGGGCGACATCGGTGCCGACTCCGCGGCGGGTCCAGGCTCCCAACAAGCCCTTCAGCACGAAGGGCGGGGACAGTTTCCGGAAAGCCACCAGGTCGAGCAGCCCAT
Source organism: Candidatus Ozemibacteraceae bacterium (assembly GCA_937998695.1). GTDB lineage: Bacteria > Muiribacteriota > Ozemobacteria > Ozemobacterales > Ozemobacteraceae > Ozemobacter. The sequence goes on along the minus strand of CALLCO010000198.1, from coordinate 3,773 downwards.
CGTCGGGGCGGGCGCCTGACGCGAAGAACAACCCTCCGCCGTACCGGCGGAGATTGGCGATCAACACGAACGCCCCTACCACCGTTTCCTTCCCGTCGATCTCGACACGGATGGCAGGCGGCTGGTAAAACGGGTACCGGCGCAGGGACTCGAGGTGGTAGGCGTATTGGCCGAGCCATTGCTTGGGCAGGCGCGGGACGGAGGCGGCGACGTGGGCGTCGAATTCGCAGCCTGCCACCATGAAAAACCGCCGGTCGTTCCAGCGGCCGGTGTCGAAGGGGCGAACCACCCCGGTCAGCAACGTTTTGGCCGCTTCGCGCAGGGTCAGCGGGATGCCCAGCTCGCGGGCGATGACGTTGGCCGTCCCGGCCGGCAACAGGCCGAGCACGCCCTGGGGCGGCAGGCCGTTGAGCACCTCGTTGACGGTGCCATCCCCACCACAGGCGGTGACCAGGGTGTCGGGGTCGACGCCGAGCCGGGCGGCCTGGATCGTGGCATCGCCGGGGCCGGTCGTCCAGATCAGCGAGGTCTCGATCTGCTCCGCCAGGAAGGCGGCGGTCGCTTCGATGGCTGGCCGGGTTACCCCTCGGGAATTGGGGTTGACCAGGAGGGCAATCTTACGCAGGGGCATGCCGGGCCACCGCCTCGGGTTGGTCGGGGGACCCCGTCAGGCAGCGGAACGCGGGCTGGGGGTCGTGGCTGAAGACGACCAGCACGTCGGGCTGGAAGGCCTTGGCCAGGAGGCGCCGCCGGGCGGCGATCGTCTCGAGCGGGAACCGGTCGTAGGAGGTGCGCCACGCGATCGAGAGATGATGCGGGGTGGGGCAGACATCGCCGGGGAAGAGCACGGTTCTGCCGCCGTCGGTCACCCGGATCTCCTGATGGAACCGGGTGTGCCCGCCCGTGACGTGCAGTTGGAGGCCGGGCAACAGCTGGCGGCTGCCCCGCAGGCGGTGCAGCCGACCGGTCTCGCGGAGGGGCAGGAAATGGGAAAACTGGTAGGCGAATGACTCGCCTTCGGGGGGGAGGCAGGCGTCGTCCCATTCCCCTTCCTGGACGTAGTGATCGGCCTGGGGAAACGCTGGCCGGACCTCGCGGCCCTCGTCGGCGAAGACGGTGGCACCGCCGGTGTGGTCGAAATGCAGGTGAGTGAACACGACATGGGTGATGTCGGAGGGAGCCAGCCCGAGGGGGGCCAGCCGGTCGGTCCAGGGTGATAGGGGGCCCAGCCCGTAGACCTCGCGTTGCCGGGGGGAAAGTTTGGTGCCGACTCCGGTGTCGCACAGAACCAGCGTGTCGGGACCGCGAATCAGCAACTGGTTCAGCCCGAGGGCGACCCGGTTCTGCGCGTCGGGCGGCATCTTCTGCTCCCACTGTGGACGGGGAATGATGCCGAAAACGGCCCCTCCATCCATGCGGAACTGTCCCTCCGCAAGGATGTAGACGTCGTAGCGGCCGACCAAGACGTGGGGAATCGGGGCTTGATTCATGCGACTCCAGGAAACGGGCTCGGTCCCGTTTCCCCGCCGATTATGCCACAAAACCCCGCCGCTGGCCACCGCCGGCCACCGCCGACCACGGCGCACCCCCCGCCGCCCCTCTTCCCAACACTGGGAGCGGTCACCTCTCCATGTTTCCCTGAAGTTCTCGGGCCTAATCTGCTGAGTCCTCCTCTCCGATTCCCCATCCTTGGCTGCGCGGCCTGAATCTGTGGAACCCGGGAAATCTCCGACATCCTCGTCCTCTGTCAGGATCGACCTTGCAGGTTGCCCGACCGAGTTGGCGTTGGCGAGTCCGGGCCACTGAGATCAGAAACATGGAAAGTCAACGGTGACGCTGGACTCGCATGGGTACAGATGGCTCCTGCCAAGAAACGTGAGCCGTTGCCAGCTCAGGAACCACAGCGCTTGGTATCTTGTCGCAAAATGAGGCCGGCGTTGTCGGAAACCGACTCTCTCGGCCGCCTGTGCGATCTCCTCGAACACCTGGGGTGCGACATCGCGATCGACCGTACCGTCGCCCGGTCCCCGCGCCGCCTGGGAGGAAATCCTCAGGGAATGTTACACGGCATAGACCGTACTGGCGATCTGCTGGAGACAAGGTTCGGGGATCTTGGGAGGAAACACCTCCTGGAAGGTCGCTTGTTTTACAACGCATTAACGTCGTATTTTCATGTGAATTGACGTTCGATATGGACCCTCGTATACTCGCCACTCAGTAACTGAGCCACTACAACCATGTCAAGCGACCGACTGCCGGAAATGACCCAGGCGCAACGCGATCGGCTCGCTTTCGTCGAGTTCCGGTACTTCGTGCTGGGCCGTCTCGATGACGCCCGCATCGTTGCCGGCGAGGTTGCCGACCACGAGAAGTCCGATCAGGACATCCAGTGGAACCGGGTCACGGAGCTCGAGCTGGTGCCGCACCCGGCCAACGTCCAGCACCCTGACACCATCGAGGCCGAGTACGGCATGCAAAACGGTGGGCTCAAGGTCCGCGCCCGTGCCGCGATGGTGGGCTACCTGCTGCGTCGCTGGAACGTCGACTGCACTGAAGACCACAGCCTCAAGGGTGGCGAGTATCACCTCTGGCTGCGCAAGCGCCAGGCCTTGTACGGCGTGACGAACCTGATCCTGGCGCCTGGCTACGACGACCAAGGCGACGAGTGATGACGAACATGGTCTGCCTCGCCCTCGACTCCCACGCCCGAAAGGAGCCGCACCATGGCTAAGCCCCCTGCCAACCACGGGAAGCAATGGACGGCTACCGAGGCCAAGGAGCTCCAGCAGCTCGCCCAAGAAAACACGCCCACGCGGGTTATCGGCCTGAAGCTGGGCCGCACGGAGGACGCGGTGCGAGCCAAGGCGGGCGAGAACAACATCTCCCTCGAGCCCACCAACCAGTCGCCCTACAACCGGCGCAAGCCGTGAGGGCAGGTCAGCAACGAGAACAAGGGGCGGCACCGTGCTCAAACTCGAACAGATCCAGAAAAACGCACTCATCTCGGGCTTGGAGCCCGGGCAGGTGGTGCGCATCGTCACGACAGAGCCGGTCGGTGACAACGCCCTCACCGTTTACTACAAGACCACCGATGGCTCGCTGCGCGAGCGGATGTTGTTCCGCACCGACGAGGCCACGCTGTCGCTGGCTGAATCAGGGCGCCACTGGGCCTTCGATGCGCCGGGCGAGGAGTTCAAGCTCGCCGCCGAGGCCTACCGCATCAACCTGGCTCATCTGTTCGATCCGATGATGGCGGTGCACACGTCGAACGTGGAGCCGCTGCCGCACCAGATCACGGCCGTCTACGAGTCGATGCTGCCGCGCCAGCCGCTGCGCTACGTGCTGGCCGACGACCCCGGCGCCGGCAAGACCATCATGGCTGGCCTGCTCATCCGTGAACTGCTGATGCGGGCGGACGCCAAGCGCGTGCTGATCGTCGCCCCTGGCAGCCTGGTGGAACAGTGGCAGGACGAAATGTCCGAAAAGTTCGGCTTGTCGTTCTCGCTGTTTTCGCGCGAGCAGGTCGAGCAGTCCCGCAGCGGTAACCCCTTCGACGACATTGACCTCATGATCGCCCGCGTCGATCAACTGGCCCGCGCAGACGACCTCCAGGAGAAGGTGCGCCTGTCACACTGGGACCTGGTGGTGGTCGATGAAGCCCACAAGCTCTCGGCCAACTACTTCGGCAACAAGGTCAACAAGACCAAGCGCTTTCAGCTGGGCGAGCTCCTGGGCTCGATCACCCGCCACTTCCTGCTCATGACGGCCACGCC
>CALLCO010000197.1 GCA_937998695.1 Candidatus Ozemibacteraceae bacterium | reverse complement strand
ACTTGATGTCGCCAATTCTGAACCCGATGAGATCTGAGCCATCCCCGCCGGCATTGGGGATGGTGGTCTTTGTGGTGATCTTTGGACCTTGAGCGAAAATGGCATCTTTCCCAAGGACGGTCAAAGAAATAGATTGAGGATTATACCCGGCTTTCGTTACTTTGAGAGTCCAGGCGCCTGAGGCAACCCTTGGAAGAAGATAGTACCCATCCCTGACCGAAGTCGTGCGATACGCTACCGTGGGCTGTCCCGGGGGGAGGAGTTCGATCGTGGCGAACATGACTGGGGCACCATGAGCGTCATCGACCACCCGACCGACGATATCGACCGTTTCTTGGGTCACGTCGGGAGAACGTGAGAGAAAGATGGTGGCCGAGGCGGTTTTTCCGGCAGTGATTTCCGCCACGCTGAAGGTCGTGCGAAAGAGGTTGGCTCGATCGGAAATTTTCAGGGAATAAAAGCCCGGATTCAGGTTCTGAAACGAAAAAGAGTTGTTGTTAACGGCGGCAACCTCGCCGATTTGCGCCGATCCCTTATAGAGAGTGACGATGATCTGCGCTCCCTCTTCATTGATCGCGGCATTGCGGTCGGTGTCCAGGATCAGCCCGACCAGATCACCCGACGTTGCCGTGGTACTAGCGTTTGTGGTGGTTCCCGTGGTCGTCGTTTGGACTCCGGCGCCGCTTGGGTTGTTCTCAGAGCAGCCGGTGAGGTGGGCCCCCATGGCGAAGCAGACGAATAACCAAAGAACGATGAGAAGCGGGCCTGAGAGCACAACGCGTTTCATGGTGAGTCCGGTCTCCTTTCAGGAAGGGAAGCTGCCCCTGTCAGGGGATGTTAAGAATCGGTCACGGGCTCTCGGAGCAAATGAGCGCCGACCTTGAGGGCGAATCGATGAATCGAACCGGAAGGAAGTTCGAGAGCGGCTGATGCCTCGCCATGCCACCTGGTCACTCCTGTCCAGGGGGGGAGCGCAGGATAGCAGGCGATCACCCGAGAAAGAACATCGAGAAAAATGACGTCGAGGGGATACCGCATGAACAACATATGAACCGATCGGCAGGGGGAAAGGAGCAGACCTTCCCCCTCCGTAAGGGGCGGGGATAGCATCAAGCCTCGCAACCTGGCCCAGAAGGTGTCGGCCAACCGAATTCGATCGCCGACCACTTTCCCGGACTGGGCTTCGGTAACGCGCAGCAGCATGCGATCTGTCTTGCCCTCCCATCGTCATCACTCGGGATTTTCTTGACCGGCTTCCAGGATCTGGAAGACGGCGGGGGCGCCGATGATGATGCCAACGTTGGGGAAAATGAAAAAGACCAGCGGGATCATCATCTTGACGGGGGCTTTGGCAGCTTCTTCCTCGGCCCGTTGACGCCGTTTTTCGCGCAGTTGGTCCGATTGGATGCGCAAGACCTGTCCGATCGAGACGCCGAGTTGGTCAGCCTGCACAATGGCCGAGACGAAGGCGGACATGTCGGGATGGTCGAGCCGGTCGGCCATGTCTTTGAAGGCGTCGCGCCGCGACTGACCCATGCGGATATGCCGCAGGGTCAGGCTGAACTCGTCGGGGATCGGCCCGCGCATTTTCTCGACGACCTTGTCGCAGGCCGCGTCGAACCCAAGGCCGGCTTCGACCGCGACGGTCAGCAGGTCGAGGACGTCGGGCAACTGGCGGGTCACCGCGTGTAAGCGCGTGGCGATCTTGCGCTGGAGAAACACGCGGGGGCCAAGAATGCCGAGGATCGCCCCAAAGATGCCGGCGGTCACCAGTTGCATGGCCTGCCATCTCGCGACCACCCCAACCGCCACCGCCACCGCGGGGGCGATTACTATGAAGAGATTCTGGATGACAACGAACTCTCCGACGGTCAGGCCGCCCGGGTAGCCGGCCTGGGCCAGCATTTTGCGAAGGCTGCTTTTCTGGGCCCGCTTGATCTCTTTGGGGTCACGTTTCCCGGCCATATTGGCCAGGAGTGGGCGGATGACGCGGTCCACGAATGGCTTGTTCAGTTCGGCGGCGGCAACCGTGGCGCCTTGGGAAAACTGGCCACCCTCACCATCCAGTTGGGCCAGCCGGCTTTGGATATCGCTTGGTGCCCCAGAGGGGAACAGGAGGAGGATAACCAGAAAGATAACGATGGCCCCCACGACCATGAACAAATATTCCATGTGCTCCTCCCCTGTACCTCTATACCTCGATGTCGACGATCTTCATCATGAAGAACATGCCGATCGCTTCCCAGATCAGGCCGCCCACGATCACGTACCACCCACGGAAGGCCCCTTGTTTGAAGGTGAAGATCTTCATGATAAACCCGGGGTTGAGGATGTAGATGGCGCCGCCGATGAAGAACGGCAGGCTGCCGACCAGCAGCCCCGAAATCTTTGCCTGCGCGGTCTTGGTCTGGATGTCGCCTTTGATCCGCATCCGTTGCCGGATGGTGAAGCCGATCTTGTCGAGGATCTCCGCCAGATTGCCGCCTACCTGACGTTGGATCAAAACGACCGTGGTCACCAGATCCCAGTCTTCGCTCTCCACCCGGTTGTTGAGACCCCGCAGAGCGTCTTCCAGGTTCATCCCGAGGCTGTTTTCCTTGAGAACCCGGCGCAATTCCGTGGACATTGGGGCGGGGGCCTCTCGAGAAACCATCTCCATGGCTTGCAGGAAGGAATAACCGGCCTTCAAGCCGTTCGACAGCATGATCAGGCAGTCCAGAATCTGCTCGTTGAACGCGGCAACCCGTTGGGCCTTCTTAATCTTGACGACGATGTTCGGGACGAAAAACCCCAGCAGTGCTCCCAAAATTCCCAGGGTGGGGTGCTTGAGAAAGAGGACGGCAAAAAGCACGACGGCCGCCAGGAATTTGATGGCCATGAACTCATTGGCCTTCAGCGGAATATCGGCCTTGGCAAGGTTTTCGGCGATGCGGGCGGCTTGCCCTCTTGGAGTAATCAGTGAACCGACATTATGGAGTACCTTCTTAATGCCACTGGTCTCACCGCGGGTCTCGCGCAGCCAGTCATCATCTCCCTCGCTGGAAGATTGTCTGGCTTCGTCCCGTTCGTCATCAACGTCTTCGGGGGGCATATAGGCCCGAGCCGCCATCTCGCTTTCGACGAGGTACTGCTCCATGCGGGCCCGGACATCCTCGCCAGGGGGTTTCCCGAAGATCGAAAAGAGCAACAGGACGAACGCCAGCGTTCCGATCCCTACGACTCCGACGAAAATCAGTTCTACAGACACGCGCTTACCAGCCTTTGCCCGTATCGGTAAAGATGTTGGGCGGGAGATGGATGCCGTGTTCCTCGAATTTGGACGCGAACTTGGGGCGGATGCCGGTGGCCTTCAGGCGGCCCAGGATCTTGCCCTTGGCATCGACCCCGGTCTGTTCGAAGCGGAAAATATCCTGCGTGACGATTTTGTCCCCTTCCATGCCTTGTATTTCGGTCAGGTAGGTGATCTTGCGGGAGCCATCCTTCAAACGACTCTGTTGGATGATCAAGTGGACGGCGGAGGCGATCTGCTCGCGGATGGCGCGCACCGGCAGGTCCATGCCGGCCATCAGCACCATCGTTTCGAGTCGGGCCAGCATGTCGCGGGGGGTGTTGGCGTGGCCCGTGGTCAACGAGCCGTCGTGGCCGGTGTTCATGGCTTGCAGCATGTCGAGGGCCTCGCCGCCGCGGCACTCCCCGACGATGACCCGCTCGGGGCGCATGCGGAGCGTGTTCTTGATCAGTTCTCGCATGGAGACGGCGCCCTTGCCTTCGATGTTGGCGGGGCGGGTCTCGAGGCGGACCACGTGGGGCTGCCGCAACTGCAATTCGGCAGCGTCTTCGCAGGTGATGATGCGTTCGTCTTCGGGAATAAACGAACTGAGGATGTTGAGGGTGGTGGTTTTCCCTGACCCGGTGCCGCCCGACACGACGATGTTCAACCGAACCTTGATGCAGGCCTCCAGAAACTTGGCCATCTCTTCGGTCAGGGTGCCGAACCGCACCAGGTCGGCGATGCCCAGGGCCTCTTTCTTGAACTTACGGATCGTAATGGTCGGGCCGTTCAGGGCCAGTGGCGGGATGATGGCGTTGACGCGGGAGCCGTCAGGCAGGCGGGCGTCGACGTAGGGGACCGACTCGTCGATGCGCCGACCGATCGGGGCGACGATGCGCTCGATGATCCGCATGACGTGGTCGTTGTCCTTGAACTTTATATCGGAGAGAATCAACTTGCCTTTCTTTTCGTAATAGATCTGGTACGGCCCGTTGACCATGACTTCCGAGATGTCCTCTTCGTCGAGGAGTTTCTGGATGGGGCCAAACCCGATCATGTCATCGAGCAGGATCTGGCACATCGCCTCCATCTCGCGGGGAGCGAGGGTCACATTCAACTTGGGGCTTTCTTCGGAAGTCACCTGCATGATGCGGTCCCGCAGCATGCTGCGCTTTTTCTCGATATTGGTCTCCACCATGATCGCCTGGGGCATGTCGTCGATCAGCCGGGTGTGGACCTTCTCCTTGAGACGTTCGAAACCGGTGATCTCTCGGGTTGCCGCGGAATCGAGAATACCGGACTTTTCGCCCTTCTTTTCTTCGCTTAGTCTGGACAGCAGACCACCCATTTCGCTTTCCTCCTTGGGTTACGAACCGAAAATCATCTTCCGCAGTTTCCACAGGGGCCCCGAGGGGACCGGATCTGCGGCCGCTGGTTCCTCGCCGACGATCAGCGTCGTCATCAGGTCTAGCGCTTTGGCCAAAGGGGTATTGGGGAATTTTACCACAAACGGCTCGCCATGATTAAGAGCCATTTGAGCGGTTTCGGCATCCATCGGAACGACGGAAAAGATGGGGATGGCCAGCCCCTCCTCGATGTCCTTCCGACCGATACCGACGTTGGGGATGTCCTTGTTGATGACGAGTTTGACTTTCGCCATGTCGAACTTGATGTCGTTGAGGGTCTTCAGGCAGAGTTTGGTGTTTTTCAAGGAGCTGATCTCGAGGGTGCCGACCAGGAGTACCAAGTCGGTCTGATCGAGGATCTGCAGCTCGATGGCGCCCAGATGGGGGGCGGTATCGACGATGATGAATTGGTAGATCGGGGCCAGGGTGTCCAGGACGGTCTTGATATGATGGGGCTTGATGGCGTCGGCGAACGCGGGCTCGATGGGGGCGAGCAGAAGATCGAGCCCGGACGGGTGGTGCGTGAGGTTGGCATCGATCTTGCCTGCGGTGATGTCCTCTTCCTTCTCGACGATGTTGTAGAGATTCCGGCTGGCCTTCTGGTTCAGGGTGATGGCGACATCCCCGAACTGCAACGAGGCGTCGATCAGCAAGGTACGTTTGCCGCGTCGAGCCAAACTGATGGCGAGGTTGGTGGCGAGCGTCGTCCGACCAACCCCCCCCTTGGTCGCGAAGAAGGCGAGTATGTCGGCGCGGGCCTCCTCCTGCTGCAGCTCGGGGCGGTCCTTGATCCATTTGGTGAAGGTATTCTGGATGGCATCCACCAGGTCGCTGCTCGAGAACGGCTTGGTCAGAAAATCCTTGGCCCCGGCCTTCATGGCCCGACGGAAATACTCCTGCTCGCTCTGAATGGACATTATGATGACCTGGATGTTGGGCAGTTCTTTCCCCAAGGCTTCGGTGACCTTCAAACCGTCCAGCTTGGGCATGTTGATGTCCATCAAAACGATATGGGGAGACAACTCTCGGGCCATTTTGAGGGCTTCTTCGCCATCTCTGGCTTCGCCGATCACCTGGATGGAATCTTGGCTGCCCAGCATGCGCCGTATGTTCGAGCAAAGCTCGACCATATCGTCGGCGATGAGGACCTTGATGCGGCGAGGAGGCATCTTTCTCCGTCTTGGCAGGGGTCAGGGAGAAAACGGCCTGGGCAGGTTCGCCCAGGCCGTGGCGACACAGGCGCGAACCCGGATCAGCGGCCTGCTTCCTCCGGGAAGTGACTGGCCTTGATCTTCTGGAAGAGGTCGTGCAGCTTTTCCAATCGGTCGCTTCGGCGGGGCACAGGAACGGTCTCGAACTTCTTGACCGGCAGCGGGTCCTTTTCCCGGCCGATGATTTCAGGGGTGAGCAGGACGACCAACTCGTTTTCCTCGACCCGGTCACGCTCCCACCGGAACAGCCGCCCCAGATACGGGATGCGGGAGAGTCCCGGCACGGCTTCTTTGCTCACCAGTTTATTTTTGGTGATCAGGCCGCCCAGCACGATCGTCTCCCCATTCCGGGATTTGATGGTCGTGCTGATACTTCGCGTATTGATGGCATTGGTGGTTTCGTCGAAGTCGTCGCGTTTGGCGAACACGGAAAACTTCAAGGCATCCTCCTGGACGAACAAATCCCGGATGGCCAACCGCAGCAGAGCGTTATACTGCCTGGTCAGCGGGGCGCCGAGATTGTCGCGCCCAACCAACACCTCGCGTTGGGTGCCGGTCTGAAAGAACGCAATGCCCGGGTCTTCGTCGGGTTTGGTACCCGCCTTCAGCTCTTCATTCGGAGAGGCGCTTTCGATTTCTCCCAACCAACCGGAAGCGGCGATTTTTGTGGGTTTGGCATTGGCATAACAGATCAACTTGGGGTTCGCTAGCACACGTGCTTTCCCAGATTTTTCCAGGGCGTTGATCTGGGCATCGATGATTTCAAATCGATTGAGATTGTTCATCTTGAATGGGTTCACGCGATCTGGAACAGGCGCCGGTCCCTTTTGCTCGGTGCCGCGGAAGTCCTTGGCGACGTTTTCATAGAAGTTGACAATGCCCTGTTTGAGCTCACCGCCCAACTCATTGGCCGAACCCCAGCGGATTCCCAGTTCTTTGGTGACCTCTCGTCGCATTTCCAGGACGTAGGCCTGAAAAACGACTTGGGTCGGATTGGCGATCGTTATCAGATTCCGGATTTTCTTCTCGTCATCGATGAATCCGCGCGCCACCTCATTCACCCGGATGTATTCGTTCTGATCCTGGACAGTGCCCTCGAGGATGAGGGTGACATCGGCTGGAGAAGTCGCCACAGAGCCGGCGGTGGGATCGGTGATCACGCCTTGAGCCGGAATGGTGACCTTGGGCGTGACCACCGTCACTTTGACGGTGGGGACTTTGATCGCCATGGTAATGCGTTGTTCCAGGGTGACATTGGGCTGAACGGTCAGGTGAACTTCGATGCGTCGGTCGGTGACGAGGTCACGCAAAATTTTCTCGGCGCGCGCCAAGGCCTCGGGCGAATCGACCATTCCCTGGAGGTAGGCGACATCGGGGAGCAGATGAAGGGTGATGCCGGGTTGAGGCAGCAGAGCGGCAAACTTGGTTTTGATGAGCTCTTCACCCAGGAAGGTCGCCACGTCATGGATGGTTTTATCGCCGTTTTGATCCCAGAGGATGACCTGGGTGGATTCGGGTTGTGGGCTGATTCCGGTGAAGACAATTTCTTCATCGGTCACCACCGGGGCCTCGATGACTCCTTGCTTGACCACGAAAACTCGCTTTACAGGTACCGGGGTTTTAAGAATGAATGACTTCCCTATGGGGACCAGGAGTCGTTCTGCATGGACCGGCAGGAGGGTGACCCAACCGAAGACCGCCAAAAGACCAGAGAATCTGAGAAACCATGAACGGCTTGAATTGGTCCAGTGAAGCTTCATAATTCTTGTCCCTCTGTTATTCGCCCGAAGGTTGGATGGACCAAGGGGCGGGGATTCCTCCTCGGGATGAGGGGGGCACTAAGGCCGGGTTGGGGATGGGCTGAAAACCGCCACCGGGTTCGCGGATAAACTCCCGCTTTTGATCGGGTGAGCCGTACCAGACTTCGACTTTATCGGTTACCGGTGGCGGAGGTGGGGTGGTCGGTGGCACGATCGTGGTGAACTGGTCAGGGGAGGTGGGGAGACCAGGGCTGGTGACGGCAGAAACGACGGCTTTTCCCTGAGGAACATTGCTGACCAAAGCTTCTGCGGGCTCATTTTTCGAGAACCCCTGCAGGAGAGAGCGTTCGTTTTCCCCTTCCGTTTGGATCTTGCGGTCTTTATCTTGTGGATTTTTCAAAACGAGCCGGAACGTGACCCCGGAATCAAGGAACATGAGGCGCTCCGCCTCTTCGGGGGTGACAGCCAGGGTGACAAGATCGACTTTCCCGGCGGCAATGGCCGCCGGGCTCGAGGCTACCGCGCCATCGAACTGGAACATGTTCCCCACAGCCAGAACCAGGATGTCTTGAAGGACGATTTTGCTGAAGGGTTCGGCCTTCTTGGGCTTGAACGTGGCAATGACATCGACATAATTGCCCTGTTGGATAAAGCCACCGACTCCTGTCACCTTGGAAACGGCAATGGAAACAGCGCGTTTCCCCGGGGGAATGGCATGAGCGAGGTCTGGGATGGCATCGTCACCTAACAGCCGGTGGGAGGTTATGATGTCGCCTTTCAGGATGGTCATTGCCGTGTACCGGTTGGTCAGCGAAGCGATATTGGTAATCGCATCTTGGAAATTGACGGCATCAGAAGCGTTGATATGCTTGATCTCGAACAACTCATCGAGTTGGTGACGCTCGAGCCTTGTACGCGGGGGAATACGCTTCTTCGCCACGATGAGAGGTTTGGTTTCGAGCTTGGGAGGGAGCAAGGGGAAGTCGGTGGAGCGGGGGGATGACTGGATTCTTTTCCAGAGGACGACCATCACGACGCAGCTTAGTAATAGGGCAATGATGAGGGGTTTTTTGTTCATACCTGGGAGCAGACCCTCCTTGGGGAGTTTGAGGCGTACCCTACCATGAGATACCGGGGGATGCAACTAACGAGCATCCCTCCATTCGGCAAGGTGAATCCGATGGCTGAGTTCTGTCAAGAGAAATCGGCAGGTTTTACCGCCCCATTCGCGGGGCCTTAGGGCCCGTCAAATAAAGTAGTCATTTTGGCCGGGTACCCTTGCTGATTGTGCGCTTTCGATCTTGATCGCCCCTGAATTGGGCGAAGGCAGCGAACCCATCGCGATGAGGGCACAGGTCAACCCAGGAAGGGTATAGGGGGGGCTTGGAAATACGCAGCGCCAAGACTCCCCAGGAAAATGTCCTGGCCCAGATAGAATTTATATGTCCCGGGGGGAGTTTCGCTGTGGAGACGTTGCTTGAGAAAGTCGCCTGTCCAATATCGGGTTGCCAGGATGGCGAAAGCGTTCCGACCGTAGTTCAGCCAGAGGACGATCACGGCGTGCGGCAAGCCCAAGGCGCTGGCCCACAGAAAGACGCGAACGGCGAAGGCCGCTCCTCCCCAGGCCCCGATGGCACCGAGCAGTTTGACATCCCCCATCCCGACCAGACCGAACAGGGCGAACCCGAGGTACAAGGCAGATCCGAGAAGTGTCCCGACGAGGCTTCCCCCGAGGCCGCCTAAACCGCCCGCGGCGGTATGGGCGATCCAGCCGGTGATGATCAGAGGAAAGGTCAGCCAGTTGTAGATTTTTCCGCATCGAAGATCGGTAATCATGGCAATCGCAGCTCCGCCGATTCCCACCCATTGTCCCCACGGAATGAGCATTTCCACTGGATACACCTTTATCTGTCAGCTTTGGCATCAACGCTCGAGGCCACAATACAAGTCCTTCTCGACGGCCGTTGGCTCGGACCGTGGCTGTGGCCCATGGTTTCAACAATGGACGTAGCCCAACACGTTGGCGCGAATGCTCTTGAGGAAATCGCGACTGGCGCAGATATCGTCTGCGGGCTCCCCCTCTCGGTGCAGGAAAATGACCCCGCCTGCTTGCGAGGCCAAGATGCCGGCATCGGGATGGTCCAACAGTCCAGGGGTGTCGATCAACACCAGTTCGACGCGGCGTTTCAACTGGTCGAGCAGGTCGATGAACGCAACGGAGCTCAGCATTTCGGGGGGACTGGGCGGGAGCGGTCCCGAAGGTAAGAGGCCAAGACGCTCGACGGCGGTCGGCTGGACGAGCGAAAGACCATCACCACGACAGAGAGCGGTGCTGAGCCCCTGATGGTTGTCGGCATCGAAAACTCGGTGCAGGGCGGGCTTGCGCCAGTCGGCATCCACCAGAACGACCGAATAGCCGGCCTGGGCGAAAAGCACCCCCAGGTTCGCGGTCAGGCTGGTCCGTCCCATCTGGCTGCGGGCAGAGCAGATGAGGAGAATGCGGGTTCCGGAATGGGCCAACGCCACTTGGAGGTTCGAGCAGAGGGCTTTGTAGGGCTCGAGTCGGGGAGAGTCGGGATCGTTGAGGGCGATCAAACGATCGTCATGGGGCCTGATATGGATGGGATCGGGCTCGGGAAGGGCCAATCGCACTGGGTTGAGGGCGGGGAGCTGCAGGAGGGCCTGGACGGGTTCGAAGCCCAGGCCGCCCGTCGCGCCCCCCATCAGGACAGGTCCCGAGACGGAGACGATCTCGGCTTTCATCGGGGCGGGACTATAGAGAAGGAAAATGGCCAACAAGGAACCGCCCAGGAAGGCGAGAATCTGCCGCTGGCCGTACGACAGGCCAGCGGGACGAGGTTCGGCTCGGTCATTCTTCAGCACCTGAATTTGTCCCATTCTGGTGGTGCGTTTGAGGGTGAGATCTTCGAGTTTCATCAATACTTCCCGATACAGCCCTTCGAGAGACTGGCGGCGCGAGCGCAAGGCCTCCAGCTCGGCTCCGGCTGCCTGGACGCCCAGGTTCGCCCCGGCAAGGGCCTGAAGCTTGTCCCGCAAGGCGCGGATCCTGGCCTCCCCTTCTTCGATCCGGCGTTGGGTCTGCAGGAATTCAGGGTTGAGCTCCTCACGGTCACGGACCTGCGAGAAGCCCTTTAGTTTTTGCTCCAGGCGGTCGATCAGCGAGGTCGCCTCGACCACCTTGGGGTGCTTTTCGCGGTAGGTCTTGAGCAGGTCGAACAGGTTGGTGCGGGCCTCCGACAGGGCGTTGGAAGTGTCGGTGAACGCCCGGGTCAGTTCCCGGGAGGAGACGACCTTGATGCGGGGCAGCGACTGCAGGTGCTTGCGCTGCTGCTCGAGCTGGGCTTCCACCCGCTGAATCTCTTCTTCGAGCGGGATGGCGTCAGGGTGGGAGAGGGCGGAGGACTGGCTCTCGAGGCGGGCGATTTCGGCGCGACCGGCCTCGAGTTTCTCTTCGAGAAGGGCTTTCTTGCGTGCGAGGGCCTGCATTTCGAGATCTTCCGATTCCCCGGTGAACTTGAGGAACTTGTCGGACAGGCTCTTGATGATGGTTTCGCTGAGGTCGGGCAGCACCTCGGGGTCGGAATGCCGGACCGTCAGGCGGACCAGACCCGAACCCGCGTCCTCCAGGGTAAAGGGATCCTGCCCAAAGGCGGAGGCGGGGTCGAGACCGCAGGTGCGGCAGATTTCCTGCAAGGTCTGCTTCTGCGACAATATGCCGTTCAGTGAGGCGGCCAGGCCGGCCGCCCCTTCCTGGTCGGAGGCGAGAATCCGCAACAGGGTGGTACTCTCGAAGACCGGCGGAAAATGGTGGGTGATGACCGTGGTCAGCAGGACGGTGCCGGCGATGATGAAGAACGCCTGCGTGCGGTTGCGTCCGAGACTGCGTAGGATCCCTTCGAACAGGCTTTCCTGCGCCATGGGTGCCTCCTCGACTCGATATTTCTTCTCGTTCTCATCGGCACAAGCCCCCGGAAACCTGAGCGGGCTCCGGGGGCCTGGGAATAGGATGAGTCGAGCGGCCGGCGCCGGTCTTTCCTCAGCGCAGGAAGGTGTTGATGGTCTGGGCGACGTATTCCAAGCCACCGGCGGGCATTTCCGGATAGATGGGCAGGGCCAGGGTGCGTTTGGCGGCGGCTTCCGAGTTCGGGAAATCCCCCTCACGATGTTGCAGATAGGAAAAACACTCCTGTTGGTGAAGCGACAACGGATAATAGATGGCACACCCGATCTGTTTTTCGGTCAGGTGCTGTTTCAATTCGTCGCGTCGGTCGACCGCGATCACGTATTGGTTGAAAATGTGGTACCGCCCCTCGCGGCGCACGGGAACGCGGATCTTGGGGTTGCCGGCGAAGAAATGATCGTAGCGGTCGGCATTGCGCCGCCGGCCTTCCGTCCATCCCGCCAACAGGGGGAGTTTGGCGGAAACGACCACGGCCTGCAGGGCGTCGAGCCGCCCGTTCATGCCGACCTCGGCATGGAAGTACTGACGTTCGCCGCCGTGCACCCGCAGGGCCTTCATGCGCTTGTACAGCGCCTCGTCATTGGTGGTGACGAGCCCGCCGTCGCCGAAACAGCCGAGGTTTTTGCTGGGGAAGAAGCTGAACGCGCCGACGTCGCCCAGATTGCCGGCCTGCTTCTGGCCGAACTTCGAACCGATCGATTGGCAGGCATCTTCGATGACTTTCAGGCCATGCCGGCGGGCGATGGCGTTGATCGCCTCCATGTCGCAGCATTGGCCGAACAGATGGACCGGCATGATCGCCTTGGTGCGTTTGGAAATGGCTTTCTCGATCTTGGTGGCATCGAGATTGTAGGTATCGGCTTCGATGTCAACGAATACCGGGCGTGCCCCCACGCGATGGATCGACCCGGCGGTGGCGAAAAAGGTGTAGGGGGTGGTGATGACCTCGTCGCCCTGCCCGATGCCCAGCCCCATCAAAGCCAGGAGCAGAGCGTCGGTGCCCGAGCTGACACCGAGGGCGAATTTCACCCCGATGTAGTCGGCCAGCTCCTTCTCCATTTTCTCGACCTTGGGGCCGAGGATGAAGGCCTGGTTCTCGATGACCTGCATCAACTCAGGCATCAATCGGTCTTTGTATTGGGAAAACTGCGGTTTCAGATCGAGCAGGGGAACGTTCATGCGTTTGCCTCCGGTCTCGGGTCCCGCCGGGGACCGCCCGGACGGGCCATGTGAAATCTTCCACAAACAGCGGACACCGTACCACGAACCCTCATCGAGGTCAAGACCTCGACGTCTCCCAGTAGCGGCGGGACCACGGTTCATGCTATAGTTCCCGCCGTGAAATTCATTGATGAGCTGGTGATAGACGTCGAGTCCGGCAAGGGCGGGGACGGCATGGTTGCCTTCCGCCGCGAGAAGTTCGTGCCCTACGGCGGACCCTCGGGGGGCGATGGCGGCAAGGGTGGCGACGTCGTGCTGGTCGCCACCCGCGACCTCAATACCCTGTTCGAACTAGGCTTTCAGCGCCTCTACCAGGCAGAGGCAGGCGGGAAGGGCCAGACGAAGGACATGGAAGGCGCGAACGGTCGCCCCTGCGAACTGCGGGTGCCGGTCGGCACGCTCGTCTACCGTGATGACACGGGCGAACTTCTGTGCGACCTCGCCGAACCGGGAGCCCGGTTTGTCGTGGCCCGCGGCGGACGGGGGGGCCGGGGGAATGCCCGCTTTGCCAGTTCGGTGCGACGGGCCCCGCGGATCGCCGAGAAAGGCGAGCCCGGCGAGCGCCTGCGGGTGCGGCTCGAGCTCAAACTATTGGCCGATATCGGGCTGGTCGGGCTGCCCAACGCCGGCAAATCGACGCTGCTGGCTGCGGTCAGCAACGCCCGGCCCAAGGTCGCCGACTATCCCTTTACCACGATGGTCCCCCACCTGGGTATCGTCAAGCGGGAAGGCCGCCGGGCCTTTTGCCTGGCCGATCTGCCAGGGTTGATCGAAGGGGCCCACGCCGGAACCGGGCTGGGCATCCAGTTCCTCAAGCACGTCGAACGCACCCGCCTGCTCCTGCATCTCATCGACGTGGGCACCCAGGACCGGGCGGCGGCGCGGCAGGCCTTCCAGACCATCCGCACCGAGCTGGGGGAATACGACCCGGCGCTCCTCGAACGGCCGATGCTGGTGGTCGCCACCAAAATGGACCTGCCCGCGGCCCGTCAGAACTGGCCCGCCTTCCGCACCTGGGTCGAAAAACAGGGGTGCGAGGCCATGGCCATTTCTGCCGCCACGCGCGAAGGTGTCGATGCCCTCCTCGATCGCCTGGCCGTGACTCTCGATCGGCTGCCCGCCCCAGAAGTGTCGGTGGCCGCGCCCGAGCGGGTGTTCGAATATCTGGCCCCCTTTGAGCTCGAGAAGGTAGCCCCCGGCCGGTGGGAGGCCCGGGGCCGCGAGATCGAGCGGTTGGTGGCCATGACCGATTTCACCAACGATGAGGCCATCCTGCGCTTCAAACGGAACGTGCAGAAGATGGGCTTCCTCGACGAACTGGCCCGCCAGGCGGCCGACCCCGACGACACGATCGGCATCGGGGACATGGAATTCCAGGTCCGGGAATTCGCTTTGTGAAGAAGACCCTGTGAAGATCGGCCTGTTCGGGGGCAGTTTCAACCCCATCCATCGCCAGCACCTGGCCATCGCCGAAGCCGCGCGCGATCAGGCCGGTCTCGACCAGGTCTGGCTGTTGCCCGTTTTTCGGCCGGTCCACAAGGACGACGCGGCGTTGCTGTCGTACGCGCAGCGGCGGTCGCTGGTCGAGGCGGCCGTGGCCGGGCGAACCGGTCTGCAGGTGAGCGATCTTGAACGGGAACTCGGCGGGCCTTCCTTTACCATCCGGTTGGTCCGTCACTGTCAGCAGGCATTTCCGGGGAACACCTTCCACCTGATCATCGGAGCCGACTCCCTGAAGGATCTTCCCGAATGGCATGAGGCCAGGGCCTTGGTGCGCAGCCTGCCCTTTTTGGTGGTGTCCCGGCCAGGCATACCGCCGGAGCTGCCCCTGCCCAACCCGGACAGCCGGTGGCTCGCGGTCGCGCCCGACCCGGTTTCGTCCTGGGCGATCCGGGCCGCCTTGCGGCGCGGGCGTTGTCGCCGCCTGCCCGTGCCGTCCGTGGTGATGGCCCTGATCATCGAACAGGACCTATTCGGTTGTCTCGGTCCCGCCTACCGGTCTTGGTTGGCGACCATTCGCACCCGAATCGACCGCGAGGCTCCCCGCATGCGGGAACATCTCCAGGGGGTGGCCAGGCAGACCGCCGAATTCGCCGCCGCCCTGGATCTCGACCCCCGTCAGGGCTACCTGGCGGGGTTGGCCCACGACCTGTTCCGGCTGGCCGCACCATCGGTCCTGGCCCGGTGGGGAAGAAACGCCCCCGGCCACCCCTCGGCCCTCGAACGCCAGCTCCCCATGCTGGCCCATGGCCGGGCGGCGGCGGGTTTCCTGCGGCACCTGCGTCCGGCGGTGCCTGCCGCCGTGGTCGAGGCCGTCCGGCAGCATACCTTCCCCCGCCTGCGGATGGCCCCGCTGACCCGGGCGCTCGTGCTGGGCGATGCGCTCGAACCAGGCCGCGGCAACCCGGAATGGGATGCCATCCGGAATGGCCCGGAGCCCCTGGCCGAGAAATTCCGGCTTGTCGTGGCGCGAAAGCGGGAGAAGGCCCGACGCCGGTCCGAGCGGCCATTGGCCAAGGTCACGGGGCCCGTCGGGGCGGCCTGGCCCGTTCCGCATGAATAGGGGCGAGATGGCGGTTCGCGGAACGCCCGCCGGGGCCTTGACCCTGCCCCCATCGAACGGGAACGACCGGGCCCGCTCCCATCCGACCCGCCGGGGATCAAGTCGGGCGGAGGTGGTGTTTTTCCTTCTGGTCGTGACCTTCTTCCTGGGCCTGGCTCGCAAATGGACCCTGGTGACCCCGCCCGACGATTGGGTGATGACCGAGTCGGGGGGCGCCCTGGTCGAGGGGCAGAAGGCTGGCCGGGTCAACATCCTGGTCATGGGGATCGACGCGGTCGAAGGCACGCACCGTACCGATACGTTGTTCCTGCTCGGCATCTCGCCCGCCGAGCGCAAGATCGCCATCCTCTCCATCCCCCGAGATACCCGGGTGGTGGTCAACGGCGTCGGCCGCAAGATCAACGAGGTCATGGCCCGGTTCGGCGAATACGTGCTTCGCTCGATGATCGAGAACCTGATGGAGATCCGGATCAACCGCTCGGTCAAGGTCGACTTCCAAGGGTTCATCAACCTCATCGACCTGATGGGCGGCATCGATATCGAGATCGAACACCCCATGCATTACGACGACCACTGGGGGAAGCTCCACATCCATTTCGAAAAGGGTCCCGCCCATCTCGACGGCAAGAAGGCGCTCGAATACGTCCGCTTTCGGGGTGATGCCAGCGCTGACCTCGGCCGGATCAAGCGGCAACAGAAGTTCCTGTCGTTGGTGCTGGCCAAAATGCAGACGCCGGCCATGCTGATGCGCCTTCCTGCCCTGCTGGCCGAAGGGTTGAAACACGTCGAGACCGACCTGAGCCTGGCCGAACTGCTGGAGTTGGCCGCGGCGATGCGGGGCGGGCCCATCGATGTCCAGACCATGTCTCTGCCGGGCGAGGCCCGCTATGTCGACAAGATCAGTTTCATCCTTCCCTACAAGGACGAAGCGGTCAAGCTTGGGGCCAAGCATTTTGCGAATCTGATGGTGATGGAACTGGATGCCAGTTTCACCCTGCCCCTTCCGGCTGCCGGAGCCGCCCCGGTCGCTTCCGCTGGGCAGGACGCATCGAGAGACGGGGGGCCCATCTCTCCGGGAGGGTCGGCTTTCACAGGAAATGCGTCGGTTTCGGGGGTGTCTTCGGGGTCCACGGGCGCCTCGCCCTCCGGCCTCATTCCCCCCCTGGCCGCCTCCGCGACGCCGGAGCTTCCCGCCTCCGGTTCGGTGCCGTGAAGACCGCCCTGTTCGAGTTCGACCTGCCGCCCGAGCTCATCGCCCAGGTCCCTGCGCCCACCCGGCCGGCGTCGCGGCTGCTGGAGCTCGACCGGACCACCGGCACCATCACCCACCGCCGTTTCGCCGACCTCGCCGACCTGATTCCCCCGGGCGATCTGCTGGTGGTCAACCGGTCCCGCGTCATTCCGGCGCGACTCTTCACGGTACCCGAACCCGGTCGGACTCCTGCCGAGATCTTGTTCGTCGAGGATCTCGGAGCCGGGCGGTGTGCCGCCATGGTCCGTCCGGGGCGGCGGTTCCGCCCGGGGCGGGTCCATGTTCTGCCGGGCGGCGGGCGGGCGCGGGTCGAGGAGGTTCGGCCCGACGGCCTGCGCGTCCTGCAGATCGAGGGCGAGACCGACAGCGTGGCCGTTTTCCGGCGCCACGGGGAAATGCCGCTGCCTCCGTACATCACCTCCCGTGAGAGCTCTCCCGATCGCTACCAGACGGTCTTCGCCAAGGAAGAAGGGTCGGTGGCCGCCCCGACCGCGGGGTTGCATTTTGACGCCGCCCTCCTCGACCGCTTGCGGGAGCGGGGTGTGCGGGTGGGGGAGGTCTTGCTGCACGTTGGCCTTGGCACCTTCAAGCCGATCGAGACCGAGGAGATCGATGACCACGTCATGCATGCCGAGCGGTTTTGTGTCGAACCCGCGTTGGCCTCGGCGTTTGCCGAGGTCCGGGCCGGGGGCGGCAAGATCTGGGCGTGCGGCACGACCAGCGTTCGCGCCTTGGAGTCGGCCGTCCAGCCCGATGGCACGCTCGCCACCGGGTGGCAGGAGACCCGCTGTTTCCTCCGACCTGGCCATGCTTTCCGGGCGGTCGACCACCTCATCACCAACTTCCACCTGCCACGGTCGACGCTGCTCGTGCTGGTCGCCGCCTTCGCCGGCCGGGAAAAGATCCTGGCTGCCTACCGGGAGGCGGTGGCGGCCCGCTACCGGTTCTTCAGCTTCGGAGACGCCATGGTGATCCTATGAACGAACCCACGTTTTCGTTTCAGGTCGAACACGAATCGCGCGAGTGTCTCGCCCGCACCGGACTACTGCGCACCCGGCGGGGCGACATCCGAACGCCTGTCTACATGCCGGTCGGCACTGCCGGCACGGTCAAGACCCTGTCCCCCGAAGAGGTTCGGGCGGCGGGCGCCTCGATCATTCTGGGCAACACCTACCATCTCTATCTGCGTCCCGGCACGGACGTGCTCGAACGGTTCGGCGGCCTTCACCGCTTCATGGCCTGGGACCGCCCTCTCCTGACCGATTCGGGGGGATTCCAGGTCTTTTCGCTGAAGAACCTGTGCAAGATCACCGATGAGGGCGTGCTGTTCGCCTCTCACCTCGATGGGTCGCGGCATTGGCTGACACCCGAAGAGTCGATGCGGATCCAGCGGGCCATCGGGGCGGAGATCATGATGGTGCTCGACGAATGTTGCCCCTATCCGGCCGATGAGGCGACGGCGCGCTCCGCCCTCGAACGGTCGGCCCGCTGGGCGGCGCGCTGTCGCCGCGACCACCCCCCCGGGCGTGAGGGTCAGGCCCTGTTCGGCATCGTTCAGGGGTCGACATACCTACCCCTACGCTTGGAATCCCTGGCCCGCACCGCCGAGCTGGGCTTCGAGGGCCTGGCCATCGGCGGGTTGTCGGTGGGAGAGCCGAAGGCCGAGATGATCCGCATCCTCGATGGGTTGATGCCGGCCATGCCCCGCGACCTGCCGCGCTATCTGATGGGGGTGGGCAGCCCGGAAGACCTCTTCTATGGCGTAGCCCGCGGGATCGACATGTTCGACTGCGTCCTGGCCACCCGCATCGCCCGGCATGGCGCGGCGTTCACCCGACGCGGCCGGATCGACCTGACCGCCCTGCCCTGGCGCCTGTCGGACGAACCGATCGACCCTGGGTGTGCCTGTTACGCCTGCCGCACCTTCTCCCGCGGGTATCTGCGCCACCTGTTCAAAGCCAAGGAATTGCTCGCCTTGCGGATGGCCAGCTTGCACAATGTGACGTTTCTGATTACCCTGATGGAGGAGATCCGCGCGGCCGTCGCCCAGGGGAATTTCCTCGCCTTCCAGCGGGAGTTCCTGGCTGGCTATCTCAACCAGGAGGATCGCACATGAGCGCCACGGAGAAAGAGTTCTTGCAGGAGGGCATGACCTGCCTCAAAAACGGTGACCTTGAGCGGGCCGAGGAGATCTTCAAAGATTTCCTCAAACAGTTCCCCGCGAGTGATCTGGCCGACAACGCTTGCTATCAGATCGCCCAGATCAACCAGAAGAACGGGCAGAAGATGAAAGCCCTGTCGTGGCTTGACTACCTTCTGAAGAACTATCCTGACAGCGATGCCGCCTACTTCGCCAAGGACGAACGTGAAGAACTGCAACGGGAGCTCGACGCCATGGTGCCCGGCTCGCCCGAAGAGGCCTTCTCGCGCGCGAAAGCCGCCTTCGGGCGGGGCGACCTGGCCGAGGCGGACCGGCTCTTCCACGAATTCCTGACAGGTCACGGCGCCAGCCCCCTGGCCGGCGATGCCCATTACCACCTCGTGGCGATCTATGCCAAACAAGGGAAAACGGAAGACGCCCGGCGGCATGTCGCGACCCTGCGCCGTGATTTCCCCGGCAGCGATGCGGCCTTCATGGCTGGATACCTGGTCGGCGAGAAGGAATGATCGGTCGCCGGGTCTGACCTTCCGCCCCGCCTGCGGCCCTCTCTGAGTCAATTCCTCCCGGGTCTCTCCTCATCCGGTCCAGTCATCCCAACTGCGGGGCGGGAACATGAACACGCCCGCGGGCCGGAGCGCCGCGGGCGTGGGAGAGAGCCGAGGGTTAGTTGGGAGTGCCGCCCTGGGTGATGATGACCTGGATGGTGAAAACCGTGTTGCCGTCCTCTTGAAGGATGAAATTGGCCTTGCCTCCCGAGTTGTAACCCCGGTTCTGGTTGACGGCCAGCACCTCCAGAGGGTAGCCCGCCGGCAGGCCTGAAAAATAGGCTTCGGCGGTGTAGTTTTGACCGACCACGTCGACATAGGGAACCACATCTTTGCCGCCTTGTTTGACATAGACCCTGACCACTTCTCCGTCCAGGATGGTGGCGGGGGTGTCGGGCTTGGGAGGCACCGACTGAAGGACCACCCGCAGGTCGCGCCGGATGGGTTCAATATTGGCGAAATCGCCATCGATTCCGCCGATGATACCGCTGGGACGTTGGGCGGGGATGTTGACCGCGGGGTTGATGGTGATTAGGTCGTAGCCGCGAATCTTGCATTTGATCGCCACCGCCCCCACTGTCACGGGAACATTCTGAATGGTGTAGACCACGTTCCCCTTGAAGGTGTCCGCAGCGTTGCTGGACATGGTTGCCACCACGCGTCCGGCCGACTCGGCCCAGAACGTCCAGTTTGGGAAGTCAGGGGTCTGGCCCGGCTGCTGGCCGAGCACGTAGCCGGGCAGATTGCGCAGGGTGCCGGAGATGGAGACCGTTTCGGGAGTCATTTTGATCAGGCCCAGGTCGGTGGGGGTGTTGGTGATCTTGATCGGCCCGGTGGCATAGGGGAGGTAGTTGGCCGCGGTGATGAGATAGGTGTGATCTCCCCCTTCCAGACCCGTCCAGCCGCCTTCTTTGAAGTCGTTGGCCATCTCGAACAGTTTCGATTTGATCTGTTCGTCGGGAGAGGTCTGCTTGACCGTGAAGTTCTGGATGGGATTGCCGGTCACCGCATCGACGGGATACCCCTTCAAGGTGCCCTTCGAATAGGCGATATTTTTGACCATGGTCATCACCGGCGCCATCACCGTTTCCCCGTTTTCGATGGTGGCGGTCACGTAGTCGACCGTCAGGGAGCCCACCAGGAAGAAATACCCCGGCTTGGTGGGTTTGATCCGCCAGGTGCCCGGTTCGAGGTTGGACAGATAATACTGTCCGTTCGCGCCGGTGGTGGCGGTCTTGCTGATATTGCGCTGCTGGTGTTCGCCGGTGATCAGGACGTCGACGATCGGCTTGTTGGTGATCGTCTCGAAGACGTAGCCGGTGGCCGTGCCATTCTTGACGCCCAGAGAGCCCTTCTCGCACCCGGTCAACAGGATGCTCGACAGGGCCAGCCCCACGAACAGAAGCCATCGCATGTGTGAATGCCGGAAATCGCTTCCCATGGTTGCCTCCAGATCGACGGTTGAAAACTATCCAGACGAATCATCGGCACCTTCCGGCGAAAGCTTGAAAGGAAATCACGGGTGGCGGAGGAAATTTCGGGCCGACATCCCTCCCGTCCCGGGGGTGGCGGTATTCCCCTTCGAAAATGGCCGAGGGGTGTCGATAGCTGGAGTGACCCCGCGGGGTCGGGCCTAAATTTTCCGATCCGGACGGTCGATGGAATGATGAACGACACTGCCTGCGACTTCAGCCTGGAGGCATCAGCATGAACCCTGCGAAGAGAACCCCCTCGGGATTGGGAATCCTGCTGATCTTTTTCTCCCTCTTGTTTGCCGTGGTCGGCTGCGAGAAGGGGACCCTCGGTCTCAAGGGCGGCAGCATTTCGGGGACCGTCCTCGACAGCCGGACCCTGGTGGGCATCAGCGGGGTGAACATCACGGCCGTAACGGGCGAGGCCGACACCCGGTCAAGCAAGTTCACCACCACCGATTCCCGGGGCAACTATCACATCGCGGACATGCGGGCGGGGGAGTGGTCGTTGTCGTTCGACAAATTCGGCTACAACCCGATCTACGGCGACGACAACTCCACCGCCACCATCAAGGTGGTGGTGGTCAACAACGAGCACCGCACAGTACAGGAAGTGCGGTTGATCCAGAACTTCGCCAACCAATACATCAACATCAAGGGGCTGTTGAAGGATGCCCGCAACGGCACCGTCATCACTTACGGCACCGTTCAGTTCATCTTCGGGACCCAGGCCTTCAACAACCGCCTGCCCAGCGAGTTCCAGAGCGGGTTTTCGGTGCCAGCCCAGACCGGTCCCCTGCCCATCACCATCAAGGTGGCGGGCTACGACACCTATACGACCACTCTGCCCGACGGGGTTACCGACCGAGATCTCGGGGTCATCCAACTGCAGCCTCAGACCTACAAGATCGTCGGGGTCTGGAAGGATGTTCCGGGTTGGGTCTTCCGGGACAATCCGACCGCGACGATCGTCGCCTACGCCGGCAATCGGGTGGTGGCGACCACGGCCGCCCAGCTTCAGGCACAGTCCTTCGAGTTGTCCGGCATTCCGATGGGCACGTCGGTTTCGGTCGAGTGCACGATCAAGGGCTACCGGATGAACGGACCCATGCCGATCGTCCCCAACAGCGATTTCCAGGGCGTGGTCTATCAGTCGTTCTCGCTCAAGACGAATTTCGCTCCCATCATGCGCGACGTGCGGGTGGTGGTCACCGGGCAATCGCTCACCAACAACGATCGGGTCGGGGCCTATTGCAACGAAACCGGCGCCGTCTGGCCCACTACCATCGTCACGGGCGGCACCTTCGGGTTCGGGGTGCCGCGGGTCATCGACATGGGTATCAACCAGGTCCCGACCGGTTATACGCTCTCGTTTACGGGATACATCGTCGACCAGGGTCGCACCGGCACCGTCCAGGTGCAGATCAACGACGACGGGGCCGATCCCCAGATCGTCACCATCCCGGTGAGCTGACGACATGCACACGGAAACACCCTTCAGGAGGTTGGACGTCATGAGTATGCGCAGGTGGAACGGCTGGCTGCTGGCCATCCTCGGAATCACGATCACCCTCGCGCTCGGCTGTGAAAAGGGCGCGCTCGGCGTCAAGGGATCCCTGGTGACCGGCCGGCTGGTCGATGCCGACTCGCCCACCACCCCGGTGGTCGGCGCACGGGTCACCATCACTTCGCAACAGCCTCCAACCGGTCTGGCCGAGTTGGCGGTCGGCCAGTTCTTTGCCACGGTGACCAACGCCGATGGGCGATTCGTCTTCGAAGGGGTGGGTCCCGACAAGATGATCCTCGAGGCGACCGCCGTCGGCTACCAGGGTTTGAAGTATCCGGATCCCACGTCCGCCGTTCAGACCTTTTTCGTCGAGAACCATTCTCAGGTTGACCTCGGGAGTCTGCGGATGACCAAGATCGCGAATCCGTTGAACCGCTCGACGATCATGGTCAAGGGCAAGATCCTGGATGGGAAGAGCAAGGACGAATTGCCCGCTACGACGACCCTCAGCATCTACTTCGATGGCCAGAAGTATCAGGATCGCGATATTTCCTACGCCGAATTCAAAAGCGGGCTGACGGTTGCCG
>CALLCO010000196.1 GCA_937998695.1 Candidatus Ozemibacteraceae bacterium | reverse complement strand
AACAGGTCCTGTTCGCCGGGAGCGAAATCCTGGCTCAGCCGATAGGCCATGACCATGGGCAGTAGGCCCATGGTGGTGACGACCAACAACTGCACCAGCACATGGAAGACCTCGCCGCCCGCCCGCAGCGACCCCTGCCGTACCCCGCTTTCCACCTGGAGGAACAACAGCAACAACTGCAGGAGCATGAACAGCAGCAGCGTTCCCAGGAAGAACCATCCGTGGCAGGCCTGGCGGAGATCCTTGACCAGCAAGGGGTTCAAGGCATCGTCACACCAGGTGCCGAAACGGTGGGCCAGCGTCGCCATCAGGGTTCCGTTGGACGCCTAGTCGGGCAGGGCGGGGGTTTCCTCCCCGTCCGGGGCCGCCTCCCCGTCGCCGAAGGGGCGGAAATGATCCCACTGGGCTTTCATCCAGGGCAGGTTCAGCAGCACCATCACCCCGGCGAACCCGGCCGAAAAGAGCAGGCTGGATTCGCGCCAGGTTGAACTCTGCAAGGCCAGGAAGGGATTGCCCAGCAGCCACTCCTCACTGTCCGATCCGAACAGGATGAACCCCAGGATGGGGGGCAGGGCTCCGCCGATCCCGGCCAGGAGGGCCACGAGGAACCAGGCATAGGCCGCCGGCACCCGGTCGGCCAGGAAGATGCGCCGGATCATTGCCCCCAGCAGGCTGTACCCGAGGGTGTAGAGCGCCAGAGCGATGACCCCTGCGCGGTCGTGCTCGAAGTTGGAGCCGAAATCGGTGGCCCCGATGGCCTCGAGGGCGACCACCGGCACGACTTGGGTCAGGACCAGGAGCGTCAGGGCCCAGACCAGTCCCCCGGCCGCCCCGCTGTAGAAGACGAACGCGAAGCGCCGGCCCAGCGCGTTGCCGGGAATCGTGCGGGCCACCCGGCGTCCGCACCAGGTCCGTTCGCTGACCGCGCCGACGATGAAGGGACAAAGCACGAAGGTGGTGATAATGATCCAGCCCCCGAGGGCCCGGCCACCGCCACCGTTGGCGGCGTGGAAGGTCATGCCGACCAGTGACACCGCCCAGAATACCGTGGCGAACCGCCGGATGCCGAAAGCCCGGTTGGTGGGCGCGGGCGAAATGGCCGCAACCGACAGTACATACAGCATCCCGAGCACGAAGACAAAGAAGATCACGGCAGGCAGGAGGTCTGCCCAGAGCCTCCAGGTCATGATCCGGGCCCCGATGCCCATGCGCAGGAACTCGGACACCAGGGCCACCGACCCGCCGAACACCCAGAACAACGGCATCAGGGCAACCAGGCCGACCACCACCCGCAGGGCGAAGTTCATGGGCAGGCAGGCGATGAACAGGCAGATCGCCAGGTTGAGCCCGACCCCGGCCAGGGTGAAGAGTACCACCCAGAAGATCGACAACAGATCGATGCCCCGGAAGAAGTAGGTGATCGTCATGTAGGGCAGGCTGGCACAGTAGAACAACAGGACGATGGCCATGGCCGCCAGGAATTTCCCCCGGATGATGGCCTGGGGGGTGATGGTCGTGATGAACAACAGGTCGGAATCGAGATCGGAGCGTTCGGTGGCGAACCGATACCCGCTGTAGACCGGCACGGCCAGCGTCCCGGCCAGCAACACGAACATCATCAGGACGCTGAAGGTCTCGCGGCCGAGCTCGAAATTGCTGGTGGCCGCCTTGTCGATCAACGAGAAGGCCAGGGTGCCGATCTGGAAGAACAAGAACAGGATCAGGATGCCCGTGATGAACTTGCCCTGCACCGCCTGCCGCAGTTCCTTGACCACGATGGGATTGAGGGTGTCGTCGATCCAGGTGTAGGCCCGGCTCAGCAGATTCACTGGACATCCCCCTGGGTGACGTTCATGAACACCGCCTCGAGGGTGCTCAGGCGCGGCCGGAATTCGAGCACGGGAAAGCCCTGCCGGACGATCTCGGCCAGCAGAGCGGCGCTGGCCCGGTCGTCGCCGTCGACGTCGACCTCGACCTCCTGCCCGACCAGGCGGGCGGCCTGGACCCCGGGCAGGAGCAGCAGGGCCTCGGCCAGCTGCGGCGCCCGCTCCAGAACCCGGATCAGGATCCCGCGGCCGGCGGCCTTCTCGGGGGAGGTGATCTCCTCGAGGCTGCCCGACCGCAACAGGCGGCCCTGCTCGATGATCAGGGCGGCATCGCAGATCTCGGCCAGCTCGGTCAGGATGTGGGAACTGATCAGGATGCCCTTGCCGCGGGCCGCCAGCACCCGCACCAGTTCGCGCAGTTCGATGCGGGCTCGTGGGTCGAGGCCGGCAGCAGGTTCGTCCATCAGCAGGATCTGGGGATCGTGGATCAGGGCCCGGGCCAGGCTGACCCGTTGTTTCATGCCCTTCGACAGCTCGTCCAGCATCTTCTCGCGGATGTTCATCAGATTGGTGAACTCCTCGAGACTCTGGATGAGGCTCTCGCGGCGCGCCCGGCCGATGCCGTAAGCGCGGGCGAAGAAGTCGAGATACTCATGGACGGTGATGTCGCGATGAACGGGCAGCGAGTCGGGCACGTAGCCGACGACGGCCCGGGCCCGCTCGGGGTGTTCGAGCAGGGAAACCCCATCCAGCAGGGCATCGCCGGAGGTGGGCTCGTCGAGGGTGGCGAGGATCCGCATGGTGGTGGTCTTGCCGGCGCCGTTGGGCCCGACGAAACCCACGATCCGGCCGGCATCGATGGTGAAGGAGACGTCGTCGAGGGCGCGGGTGGCGCCGTAGGTGCGCCGCAGGTGCCGTACTTCCAGTTTCATTCGCCGTCTCCCTTCAGCAGCCCGAACACGACGCTCTCTTCCTTGAGCTCGGCTGGGTTGGCCACAGGACACTCGAAGAAGGGGGCCGCCTCGAGCTCGGCGAGATACGACCCCGGCACCAGGAGCCGGCCGGGGGTCCGGCCCGCCTCGCGGATCCGGGTCAGCCAGTCATTGACGTACATGGACCGCAGTTCCCCCAGCGTGGTGGTGGAACGCCCAGTGGGGTCGAGGTTCAAGCGCCGCTCTTGACCGGGCTCCAGGTCCTCTCCCTGGAAGAGGCGCCCCCCGTGGTCGCAGAGCCAGAGCCGCTTGATTCGCTTGCCGAGTCCGTTGACCACTCCCAGGCCACCGTCACCCAGCTGGTTCAGGGTCAACCGCTCGCGCCGCGTCTCGCACCGCCGGACCATGAAGTGGGTGGGCACACGGGCCGCCAGCCACCCCTGCCCGAATTGCTGCACATGCCCCCAATCGATCTGGCGACCACGGTTTTCCCGGTTGGGGCGATAGGACGAGGCGCACAAGGTGACCTCGGCTTCGACAGGGAAACGGAAGCCCTCGCTGTAGGTGAGAGGGGAATAGAACCCCGCCCAGCCGATGGTCGTGGCCCGGTGGGTAGTCTCGTCGAGGATCGTGAAGGACACCGACCGGGCGATGATGTTCCACCCTTCGGCCAGGACGGCATACCCGAAGATGAAGGCGCAGGTCAGCAGCGAACACAGGGGGATCGTCCAGAAGATCCAGATCTTGCGCTTGAGCCGCGACAGGACCCAGAGGTTAACCGGCCCGATGGCCAGCGTGAAGACGAAGATCAGCAGGAACATCGCCCGCACCGGGACGGTGGTCCCCTCGGTGACGGGCAGACGCCGGTTGGCCTCTTCCTCGCTGATCTCGGTCGACCAGAAATACGCCCCGTCCTCCCAGAATCGGCGGATGGCCTTCCACTGCCGGTCGGTCAGGGAGCCCGGGTCAGCCCCGGGAAAAACCATCCAGCGGCCGAACCCCACGGCATGGAGGCGCAGAGCCCCTTCCTGGCTGGCCACCTGCCGCCAGGGCTGAGGCACTTCGCCATCCCCGATCATCAGCAGGGTGCCCCCCGCTTCGACATACCGCACCAGGGCGCCCTTCACTTCGGGAGGGGCCTGCCCGAACTCGCGGGCGGCGACGATCACGCCGTCATAGCGGGAGTAGCCGAGCCACACGGTGGGCCACTTCCCCATTTGGGTGGTGGCCTCGGTGATGGTGAGGTCACGACTGTAGGCTTGCTTGTCCTTGATGCCCAGCTTTTCCTCGAAGATGTCGAGGTCGAGGCTGCGGTCCATAAACAACAGCGGATTCCGATGGCGACGCAGGTAGGTCAGGGCGGACCGCACCGGAAGCGTCCGGGACTGGAGGCTGCCATCGATCCAGACCTTGATCGAATCGCCATCGAAGGGCAGACAGGGCTGAAAGAGGGAGACGTTCACCTCGGCCCCGGGTCCCACGAACACGGTGCG
This sequence comes from Candidatus Ozemibacteraceae bacterium, assembly GCA_937998695.1. GTDB lineage: Bacteria > Muiribacteriota > Ozemobacteria > Ozemobacterales > Ozemobacteraceae > Ozemobacter. The sequence goes on along the minus strand of CALLCO010000196.1, from coordinate 20,380 downwards.
GCGGATCGCTTCGAGATCGGACGAGTGGCCCACCCGGGAGTTGGAACTGAACTCCAGGAGGACTTCATGCCCCTGGGCGGCCGACCGATTGAGCAGGATGAGCCGGTAATCGGTATACCCATGGGAGATCGATTCGGAGTAGCTGGGCTCGGCCTCGATCGACAGGTTGCCGAACGTCTCGGCCCGGGCCGGGACGGGGCCACGAAGGCCCGTCGACCAGGCCAGCGCCAGGATCAGGATCGGGAGCAGGCGGGACAAGAGGCGACGACGGTGGTCAGGCATGGGCGGCCTGCTCCTTCCCCACGCGGATGGTGTCAGGCAGTCCCGCGCCGGTGACGTCGAGCGAGTCGAGCAGGCTCTGCAGGACGTCTTCCACCGGCACTTTCTCGAAGCGGGCCTGGTAGTTCAGCAGCACCCGGTGGTTGAGGGCGGGCAGGGCCACCATCCGCACGTCCTCGAACCCGACGGTGGGGCGGCCGGCCATCAACGCGACCGCGCGGGCCGACTCGGCGATGGCGATGGCGGCACGGGGCGAGGCCCCGTACGAAACGAACCGCTTGACCCGCTCGGTGGCTTCGGCACTTTCGGGATGGGTGGCGCCGACGAGGCGTGAGATGTAGCGGGCCACCGGGCGGGGCAGGAAGATCCGGTCCATGGTGCGGAACAGCATCTGCAGCTGGTCGGGAGTGACGGTCGAACTGGGCGCGGGAGGAACCCCCTGCCGGCGCGTGCCGATGATCCGTTCGAGGGTGGCGGGGTCGGGGCAGCCCACCTGCAGTTTGAACAGGAAGCGGTCGAGCTGGGCCTCGGGCAGGGGGTAGGTGCCTTCCAGCTCGATGGGGTTCTGCGAGGCGAGCACGAAGAACGGGTCGGGCAGGGGACGGGTCACCCCCAGCAGGGTGACGTGCCGTTCCTGCATGGCTTCGAGCAGGGCCGACTGGGTCTTGGGAGAAGCCCGGTTGATCTCGTCGGCCAGCAAGATGTTGGTGAAGACGGGGCCAGGCTGGAAGGTCATCTCGCGAGTCCCCGACGCCGTCTGTTGCAGGATGTGGGCCCCCAGGATGTCACCGGGCATCAGGTCGGGGGTGAACTGGACCCGTTTGAAATCGAGATGGAACAACTGCCCCAGGGTCTTGATCAGGGCGGTCTTGCCGACCCCGGGCACCCCCTCGAGCAGAATGTGACCACGACTGGCGATGCCCACCAACACGAGCCGATGGAGGTCGGTGCGACCCAGGAGGATGGTGTCGAGCTGGGCGAGGGACTGGGTCAGCAGGTCGGTGGCCGGCCGCAGGGCGTCGGGGGGAAGGATGCCCTCCGGGGCGGGGGTGACGACGGCGTCGGTGGTCATGGCGGGTGTCTGTCTGACCGGCAGATCGGGTCAGTTGCCTCCTTGTTCGCGTTGGAAGAATCGCCTGACGGCGGGTTGGTGCTGGGGAAGGATGCGGTGGGCATAGGCCGCCGCCTGGCCGGCGGGGCTGTCGGCATAGCCCGCCCCGCCGACGGGCGCGAAGGTGGTCTCGACGGCGGGGGCGCTCATGCCGACCCCGATCGTCTGGCTGTGTTCGAGGGCGGGCAGCTTGACCGGCGGCAGGGCCTCGTCCTTGAACGTGATGCCCCCTTCCTTGGTCTGGCCGGTGAATTTGAGCGGGGCGGGGCCGCCTCCCCGGTCGATGCCCCCCGAACCGGGGGGGCCATCGGCGCCCGGCAGGTCGATGAGAATGGCCTCGGAGGCGGGACCACCACCGGGGTTGTCTTCATCGAAGACGATCAGGCCGGCGTCAGGAGTGCTGCCAGGATTCGCCGCCCCGGGATCGGCCTTCTTCTTCAACGCTTCGAAGGTCTTCTTGTCGATCAGTCCAACCTTGCCCAGCTTGATCAGCTTGGCGTCGAGCTGGATCTGCTGGCTGGCGATCCGCTCGAGCAACTGCCTGATCCGCTCGGGGGTGACATCCCCATCGAGGGGGGTGACCATGTCGGGGTCGTCGAAGCCGGGAGGACGGACCGCCCCACTCCCCGGCTCGGCAAGATCCTGTAAGTGCTCCTGGAGCGCCCCGAGCCGGCTGTCGAAGGAGGCCGACGCGGGATCGGCAAGCAGACCTTCGGCCAGGGTGCCGGCCTCAACCATCTTGCGGTTCTGTTCGAGCGCTTTCTCCAGGGCTTTGCCGGTCACCTTGGCCAGCATTTCCTCGAGGTGGTCGAGGGCTTCGTAGGTCTTGGCGGGATCCTCGTTGGTGGCCTCTTTCATCAGGGCGGCCAGTTTTTCCTGCATCTTCTCGGCCTGGGTGGCGTCGATCATCCCTTCGTCCTTCAGGGCGTCGATGCGCTCCTGCAGCTTTTCGGTCTCGGCCTGCAGGTCGAGGGTACGGGACCCCGGCGGTTTGACCAGCTTCTGGGGCAACAGGAACCCGGTCAGCAAATAGGCCAGGGCGACAACGAACATCAGCAGGCTGCGTCCCCCCTGCCAGGCGAGGGGCGGTTCGACCGGCCGGCCCAGGACCGGAGCCCAGGCCCCGAGCGGCCCTTCCCCCGCCGCCAGCATCAACCCACCTGACTGGTTCGCGTGATCGAGCAACGCCAGCAGGGCCCCATCGTCAGGCAGGCGCTGCCCCGACTGCCAGGCCCCGTAAAGGACCGCCAGGACGAGCCCTGGGAGCACCCAGGTCATGGAGGGATGCGCCAGGCCCCAGACCGACCGGAAGATGAGAATACCCGTCCCGCCCAGGAAACACCAGAAAGAGGCGGCCAGCAGCGTGCTCTCGAGAAACAGAAAATGCTGGATCCGGCGGCGGAAGCGAGCGTGCAGGGCCAGGACCTCGGGACGTTCCATGCCTTCTCCTCGTGAGGTGAGGCTATTATGGCATCAGACCCCGGGAAAGGCAAACGCCCCCGGGTTGGCAGGCCCGTGAGCGCGGTGAGGACGAACGATCGCGGGGCGGGTCCGCCCCGGATCAGGCGATCAGGCCAGGGTGTAGGCCTTGCCGTTCACGGTGACCTTCTGCTCTTTCTTGAGAACGTTGATCACCTTGTTGAGCTTCTGGTAGCTCTCGGCGCCGAGTTCCTTGGTCATCTCGACCAGGGTGGCGCCGGGGTGGGTTTCGAGATAGGCGAGAACCGCCTGGGGCTCGATGGGCGGGGACTTCCGCTCGGCGGCGGTCCCTTTCCCGGTCCGGATGCGGCGTTTCAGGTAATACACATCTTTGACCAACTGAAGGTCCTCGGCCTTGACCAGTTTGGCCAGGAGGTCCTTGAGGAGGGTGCGGGGGGCCTTGAAGATCTTGGCCAAGGCCGACAGCTTGAGCCCATCGGTCTTGCCATGCAGCGCTTCGAACACCTGCCGGGGCGTGGGCAGGGCCTGGCGGGCCTGCCGCAGCTTGTTCCGCTTGGCCCGCAACAAGGCCTTCTGACGGGCAACCGGTGACATGGGCTTACGACCCGGCTTCCGGCGCCAGCCTTTCGGACGCTTCTCGGCCTTGGGGCGGCCGGCCTGTTTCGCGGACGACTTTTTCGGGCGGGCCCCTTCCCGATACCGGATTTCCAAGGTGCCGTCGAGAATGCCCTGAAGGAGGTAACGGATCGCGGACAGGCTGATCTTCTTTGCCATCGGGATCTCCTGTAAGCAAATTTACCTACATAGGTATTTTAGGTGAATCGACGATTCGATGCAAGCATGTTCCACACTTTTTTGGCAGGATCTTGGAGTGCTTTATCGATCAGCATCTTCCGGAAAATGAAAAACCCGCGCCAAGAGCGGCGCGGGAATCGAAAATGCCGATTAACGCATGCCGATGGTGGAGATCATGACCGCTTTGATAGTGTGCAACCGGTTCTCCGCCTGGTCGAACACTTTGGAATATTTGCTTTCGAACACCTCGTCAGTGACCTCCATGGCGCCGACCTCGCGCGACACCTCGGTGTCGTGGTTGTGGAAGGCAGGCAGGCAGTGGAGGAAGATCGGGTTTTCTTTGCCGGTGGCCTTGATCAGGTTCATCGTGACCTGGTACGGCTTCAGCAGCTTGATCCGGGCGGCCATTTCGGCCTCCTCGCCCATGCTGGCCCAGACGTCGGTGTAGAGGACATCGGCGCCCTTGACACCCTTTTCCACATCTTCGGTCAGGGTGATGCGGGCCCCGGTCTCCTTGGCGAAGCGCTCGGCGGTCTGTACCAGTTCCTTTTCCGGGAACAACGACTTGGGGGCGACGATGCGGAAATCCATGCCCATCATGGCGGCACCGATCATCAGCGTGTTGCCCATGTTGTTGCGCCCGTCGCCGAGGTAGGCGAAGCCGATGTCCTTGAGGCGACCGAACTGCTCGATGACCGTTTGGAAGTCAGCCAGCACCTGCGTGGGGTGGTATTTGTCGGTCAATCCGTTCCAGACAGGGACGCCGGCATACTTCGCCAGTTCCTCAACCGTCTCGTGCTTGAACCCACGGAACTGGATGCCGTCAAACATGCGCCCCAGCACGCGGGCAGTATCCTTGACCGTCTCCTTCTTGCCGAGCTGGATGTCGCCCTTGCCGAGGTATTCGGGATGGGCCCCCTCGTCGACACACGCGACGACGAAGGCGCAACGGGTTCGCGTGGAGGGTTTCTCGAAGATCAGGGCGACGCTCTTGCCTTCGAGGTTGCGCGGTTTGACGCCGGCCCGCTTCAGCCGTTTCAGGTCGGCGGACAGGTCGAGCAGATAGTGGATCTCCTCGGGAGTGAAGTCCTCGAGCCGCAAAAAGTGACGTCCAGTCAAATTGATCGCCATGGGTCATTCCCCTTTCCTATAGGTTCTGTACAAGCAGGCTGGCCTGCGCAGCCGCCGGGCCCATCATCTACCACACGCCCGCCATCCGGTGCAACCGCCGCCCGTCCCAGGCGATTCGGAGCAGGAAACCCTTGCTCTGTTCTGGCCAGGTCCCCCCAAGAAACCAGGGAAGACCCATGACGCCATGGGTGGATTTCTTGACTTTTCCTCCTGACACCGACTAGAATCCCCTCCATGAATACGCCACGCTCATCTGCCCTCCTGACCGTCCATTCCCAGGCCCTGGTCCGCCTCGGGTGCTTGGTCCTTTGTACCGTCCTGGCGCTCTCCGCCAGCCCCGCCGCCGCCAAGTCCAAGGCGAAGCCGCGGGTCCCCAAAGGGGAGTCGCACAATTTCTTCGCCTTCGGCGACGCGCCCTACTATACCTCGCCCGACCAGCGCATCGGCGCCAAACTGATGATCGATTCGGCCCGGGTGGGGCCGACCCTGTCAGCCCTGCAGCATCTCACCTACCTCCCGGGCGCCCACGTCAAACCCCATCGCCACGTCTACGTGACCGAGGTCGTCTACGTCCTCAAGGGCAATCTGACGCTTCGCATCGGCCAGGAAACCAAGGTCATGGGGCCCGACACCACGGCCTACATTCCCCCCCAGACCTTCCACGAATATCGCAATGACGGCCCCGAGGTCTGCCAATTCCTGCAGTTCTTCTCGCCGTCCGGGCCCGAAGAGGAATACCGGAACTGGGAGCGCCCCGGGGACAAGGCGGCTGCCAAGCCCGGCGACAAGTCGGCCGAGCCCCCCCAGGAAAAGAACATCGTCCGCGGCCCCCTGCCGCCGATTCCCGGCAGCCCGCTCCCCCGCCTGCAACGGGTCGACGAGCGCACCCTCGAGGGGAGCGCGGGCACGTCCGCGGTGCGGCTGACCCGGCCGGCCCCAGTCGAGCCCGTCCCCGACGCCGTGGCCCCGGTTCCCGCTTCCCCCGCCACCGGCTTCGAGCTGAAAACCCGGTTCGAGCGGATCGAACCGGCCCTGCAACGTCGCTGACCGCTCCAGTGGGGAATCGCACGTGACCGGCACCCCGGGGGCGCCCACCTACTACAGCGAAGGATTGCTCGAGGAGCTGTGCGAGGAGAACCGCAAGAAGCTGGCGGCCGACCCCGACAACCATCTGCTGCGCTGCAGCCTGGCCACCGCCCTGGCCCAGCTCGGCCGTCTCGACGAAGCCCTCGAGGAATACCGGACCCTCCTCGACACCCACGCCACCCCGGAATACTGGAACAACTACGGCAAGGCCCTGCTGAACGCGGGCCAGTATGAACGGGCTCTGCCGGCGTTCGGCGAGGTGCTGGCGGCCGGCTGCCGGTGGCCCGACGCCCACTATCACCTGGCCCTTGCCTTCCGGGGCCTGGGCGACCTCGCCGAAGCCGATCGCCACCTTCGCGAGGCGATCGCCCTCAACCCCAAGTACCGGGAAGCCCTCAACGAGCGCGGCCAGGTCCTGGAAGCGCTGGGTCGCACCGAGGAAGCCCTGACCGAGTACAAGAAGGTCATCGCCCTCTTCTTCGCCGAATATCAGGAACAGGACGCCGACGCCTACAACTACGACATCTCGGTGCTATTCGACAGTCCCGATCTCGTCGAAGAGTCGATCAGGCAGTTGCGGCGGTTCGTCCAGAAGTTCCCCGGGTTCGCCGATGCCCACTACAAGCTGGGTCAGGCCCTCGAAGCCAAGGGCCTGCATACCGAGGCCAAACTGGCCTACCGCCGGGCCCTCGAAATCAACCCCCGCTACGAGACCGCCCGCCAGAGCTTCTGGAAGCGCTGATTTCCCTTCATGCAAGCCAAACCCACCACCACCCAACGCAAGCGCCTGGGCGACACCCTCGTCGAAGCCGGGCTGATCACCTCCGACCAGCTGAAGGAAGCCCTGGCCAAGCAGAAGACCCTTGGCCAGCGCCTGGGCAAAGTGCTCGTCGAGATGAATCTGGCCACCGAGGAGAGCATCGGCAAGACCCTGGCCCGCCAGATGAACATCCCCTTCCTCAACCTCAACGAGGTCAACATCCCGCCCGAAGCCCTCACCACCATCCCCGAGGGCATCGTGCGCAGCCACAACCTCCTGCCCATCCACCTCGACGGCAACAGCCTCCAGGTCACGATGGCCGACCCCCTCGACGTCTTCATCATCGACGAGATCACCTATCAGACCGGGTATGAGGTCCGCATCGCGATCAGCCCCGAGTCGCAGATCGAGGCGGCCATCCGGCACTACTACGGCACCAGCGACACCCTGCAAGCGGCCGTCGACACCCTGACCGCCGCCCGCAAAGACGAGGTCCGACTCGACGAGGCCTTCTTCAGCACCTTCGACCTCGGCAGCGGTGACCAGACCGCCCCCATCATCAATCTGGTCAATACCGTCATCCAGCAGTCGATCAACGACCGGGCCAGCGACATCCACATCGAACCGGACGAAGAGGTGATCCGGGTCCGCTACCGGCTCGACGGCATCCTCAACGAACTGATGAAGGCCCCCAAGAGCATCCAGAGCGAGCTCGTCTCGCGACTGAAGATCATGGCCCAGATGGATATCTCGGAAAAGCGCCTGCCGCAGGACGGCCGCATCAAGGTCAAGGTGAAGGACACCTCGATCGATCTGCGTGTCTCGGCCCTGCCCACCGTCTTCGGCGAGAAGATCGTCATCCGCATCCTCGACAAGAGCCGCATGCAGCTCACCCTCGAACAGGTCGGCTTCGACGAGCAGCTCCTCGAACTGTTCAAGACCCTGAGCCTGTCCCCCAACGGCATCATCCTGATGACCGGGCCGACCGGCTCGGGCAAGACCTCGACCCTCTACGCCGCCATCAATTTCATCCGCAATGGCCAGATCAACATCACGACCGTCGAAGACCCCGTCGAATACCTGATCCCCAGCATCAACCAGGTGCAGGTGCGCCCCGACATCGGCCTGACCTTCGCGCGCGCCCTGCGCTCGATCCTACGCCAGGACCCCAACGTCATCCTGATCGGCGAGATCCGCGATTTCGAAACCGCCCAGATCGCCATCGAATCGGCGTTGACCGGCCACCTCGTCTTTTCGACCCTCCATACCAACGACGCCGCGTCGGCCGTCACCCGCCTGATCGAAATGGGTGTCGAACCCTACCTGGTCGCCTCGGCCGTCATCGGCGTCGGTGCCCAGCGTCTGGTTCGGAAGATCTGCACCTCCTGCAAGACCACCGCCACCCCCGAGCCCCACGTCAAGGCCGCTCTCGAGAAACTCCGCCTGCCCGCCCAGCGCGTCTTCCGCGGAACCGGCTGCCTGACCTGCCGCAAGAGCGGCTTCGCCGGTCGTACCGCCATCCACGAGATCATGACGATCAACGATGAGATCCATTCCCTCATCCTGACCTCGGCCTCGGCCCGCACCATCCGGCAGGCGGCGGTCAAGGGCGGCATGCGCACCATGCGCCTCGACGGACTGAAGAAGGTGGCCAAGGGAATCACCACCTACGACGAGGTGGTCCGCCTGACCCGCCGCGAGGAACTGGAACAGGCCACCGAACGAGGGCCGTCCGGCAAGGCATGACGATCCAGCGGTTCGCCTACAAGGCCCTCGACGCCCGCGGCAAGCCCCTCGACGGGTTCATGGACGCCAGCTCCTCCGAAGAGGTCGGCGCCTGGCTGGCCGATCGCCAGTATTTCGTGCTCGAGATCACGCCCGCCCCGCTGGGCACGCTGGCCGCCATGTCGACCCGCCCTCTGCGCATTTCGCAGCGCGAGATGAACTACCTGCTGATCCAGCTGTCGAGCCTGCTCAATGCCGGCTGCCCCCTGATCATGAGCCTGCAGGCGCTCCACCGGCAATCACCCGTGGGCAACCTCAAGAACCTGCTGAAAGACCTGAAGGAGAAGATCGAGACCGGGAAATCGTTTTCCGATGCATTGAAGCAGCACCCACGGGTCTTCTCCAGCTTGTTCATCACCATGGTGGAAGTGGGCGAGGTCGGCGGCATCCTCGACCAGGTTCTCGAGCGCTACGCCAAACTGTACGACACCATGTACCACACACAGACCAAGGTCATCCAGTCGATGATCTACCCGGCCATCCTGCTGTTCGTCACCATCGTCGTGGCCTGGGCGCTGCTGGTCTGGGTCTTCCCCAACTTCGTCGCCAATTTCGAGGGCAGCGGACAGCCCCTGCCCCTCCCCACTCGGCTGGTCCTCGGGGTCTCCCAGTTCCTGGGGTCCTATAGCTGGCATCTCCTGGCGGCTTTGATCGGAGCGGGGTTTCTGTTCACCGTCTTTCGGCGTTCCGAAAAAGGCAGCCGCCTGCTCGGCCAGACCGGGCTGAAGATCCCCCTGGTCGGCGCCCTCCTGCGCCACATTGAACTGGCCCTCTTCTCCCGCACCCTCGGCACCCTTCTCAAGTGCGGGGTGCCGATCCTGACCTCGCTGGGAGCAGTCGAGCGGGCCCATGGCAATGCCGTCTTCAGAGAAGCGCTGGCCGAGATCAAGGCCGGAGTGGCGCGCGGCGAGTCACTGTCGCAAGGCATGAGCCGCCGGCGTGACCTATTCCCCGACAGCCTGATCCTGATGGCCGACGTCGGCGAGCGCAGCGGCAATACCGGTGACATGCTGGAAAAGGCCGGCACGATGTACGAGCGCGATCTGGAAACGACCATCGACGCCGTCGTCACCCTGATCCAGCCGATCCTGGTCATCTTCATGGCCATCTTCGTGGTGATCCTGGCTCTGGCGATGTACATGCCCCTGTTTGACTTGATCAAAATGGTAAGGTAGAGTAGGTTCGAGTCCCCTCGCGGGCGCGGGAACTTTGCTCTTGGAGGCCTCCATGAATCGCAACGGATTCTCCCTGGTCGAGCTGTTAATCGTGGTTCTGGTCATCGGTATCCTGGTGGCGATCGCCATCCCCCGATATCAGAGCATCGCCTCGGTGGCGCGGGCCAAGTCGTGCCTGTCGAACCAGAAGGCCATCGAAAGCCTGATCTCCCTCTGGGAGGCGAAGAACTTCGAACTCGACCCGGGCAAGAACCGGTTCGCCTGGATCGACCGGTCCGGCAACGTGCGCTGGAAATACTCCAACGCCCTGCTGCAACTGAACGACATCGCCAAGGACTCCAAGCTGTTCATCTGCCCCGAGGCGTCCAATCGGTGGGGCTATACCTGGCCGGGTTCCAGCTACCGGTTCTACAACACCGACAATACCGGTCTGTGGATCATCGGCTCCAGCGGCGCCATGGGCGGCCGCGGCGTGGTCTGCGCGCTCCGCCTCGGGCCCCGCTGGATCGGCATGAACGGCCAGATGGGTCCCGACGGGTCCAAGGACAGCGCCCATCACTACTGGTAACCGGGGAGCCTGCCGCCCCGCCTCCAACCCGCCCCCCCCCGGATGCCCACCCCCGCGACAGGGTTTCACCCTGGTCGAACTGCTGATCGTCTTGATGGTGGTCGGCATTCTGTCGGCCACCGGGTCGGGCTTCTTCGGGCAGGTCGCCCGGGACACCCGCCTCCGCACCATCTCGGACACCCTGGATGCCTTCCTGGGGGCCTGCCGGGCGCGGGCCGATCAGCGGGGCCTGCCCGTGACCGTCGAGATTCGCGGCCAGCGGTTGGTGGCCGCCGAGGCCCCCGCCCTGTCGTGTCCGCTTCCCCCCCTGGCCGATCCCGACCGATCGGGGCTGCACGGCCTCCGCTTCGAGGGCACCCGGTGTTTCCGCGCCGATGGCGTCACCATCCAGCGGCTCGACCTGCTGCTGCGCCTGCCGGGCGAGTCCGTCGCCACGGTGAGCCTGACCTGGTAGGCGAAGCATGAAGAACCCCAGCGTCCCCCTCCGGCCTGGTCGCCCCGGGCGGCCAGGGTTCACGCTGGTCGAGATTCTGCTGTCCCTGCTGGTCATGGCCGGGTCGATCGGCCTGTATGTTTCGGGCATGCAGGCCGCGGAACTGCTCGACCGGCAGGCCCGCGGAGAAGACCGGGCCGCCCGCATCGCCGAACGCGAGCTCGAACTGTTGAAGAACGATCTGCTGGCCGCCCGGCGACCGCCGCAAGGTGTGGCCCGGGGCCGGTTCCGACTCCCCGCCGGCTGGAAGACCCAGCTGCGCTGGGCTCCTTTCGAGAACGAGGGAACCGTCCGAATGGCCGCGCGGGTGACGCAACGGGCGGGGGTCGATCTGCAGGTCGAGTCGTTCCTGTTCCTCCCCTCCCTGGTGGCGCCAGCCGACCCATCGCAGCGAGGTGACCGATGAAGAGGCGAACCGGCTTCTCGCTGCTCGAGGTCACCATTGCCGTGTTCATCCTGGGGCTGTCGGTGACCGGGCTCCTCAACCTGATACGGTTGGGCCATTTGCGGTATGCCGCCCTCGATGCCGGTTGGCGGGAACGCCAGGTGGTGGCCACCCTCCATCGTCAGTTCCGGCGGGCGGTCGCCAGCGGAGGGCTGGCCTCTTTGACCCTGCCGGTCAACCTCACCGACCAGGGGCTGGTGCGAGTGGCCACCTGGACCTGGGCGCCCTACCCTCCGGAAGCGGTCTTCGTGCAGGCCCGCCTGTTCGAGGATCGCAACCGGAACGGCCGCCCCGAGGCCACCGAAATGCTTCCTCCCCAGGTCTGGGTGTTCTGCGCGAGGTCGGGCCGATGAAGCTCTGGCCCCAGTCATCCCATGACCGGCGCGGATTCGCCGTCTACCTGGCATTCCTCGTAACCACCGTGCTGTTTTTCCTGGTGCTGGGTGGGCAGGACATCGTCCGCCTCACCCTCGACCAGGGCCGGACCACCGCTCTCGAGGTGATCGGGTTCCAGGCCGCCGACGGCGGACTGGAGCGTGGGCTGGCCCGTCTCCACCGTTCTTTTCGGCCGTTCACGGCCACCTATGTGTCGCCGCTCGGGCCGTTCCGACAGGTCGAGGTACAGATCGCCGCCCGCCCCGCCCCCCGGGCCCGACTCGACCTGATCGCCACCGCCACCATCCTCGACGGTGGCCGGCCGGTGGCCCGTCGCCGGGTGGAACGGCGCGACATCCAGCAACGCCCCGGCCGGACGGGAAGCGGCCGATTCCTGGAGGCTTCATGAAGACATCCCTGGCAGACGGCTTCTACGCGGTCTTCGATCTCGGCTCCTACGCCGTCAAGGCCATTCTGATCGAGCGACGGGCCGGCAAGGACCGCGTGGCCGCTCTCGAAACCGAACTGATCCGACCGGTCAGCGAGTTCCCGGGAGAGTCGGAGTTCCGCGAGCACCTCGTCCAGCAATTGCAGCTGGTCGCCGCCCGCCTGCCGATGGGGGAGATCCGCGAGTGCCTGTCGGTGTTCAACAGCCGCGAGTTGCAGGTGAAGCTGGTGGAGCTCCCCAGCCAGGTTCAGCCCGAAAAGCTCGAGAGCGTCCTCTCCTGGGAAGCCAAGAAACTGTTGTCGCCCACCTACCGCAACGAGCCATTCATGTTCGGGTGGCGGATCCTGCGCGAGTCGCCCCCGTCCGCCATTCTCGCCGTCATCCCCCAGGTCATCCTGCAGAAGCACGACGAGTTGTTCACCGCCGCCGGCATCCATCTGATGGGGGCCTATGCCGAGGTGTTCGGCAGCCTGGCCCTCAAGGAAGGCAGCGCCAACCTCGGGTTGCCTGCCCTTTCGTTGCTCAATCTGGGCCATTCCGGCACCCACCTGCAGATCTTCGCCGCCGGCGAGCTCAAATTCTACCGGTTCATCCCCTCCGGGGCGGGAGAGTTTTCCCAACCTGCCTTGCCCGGAGAAATGGAGGGGTTCGCCCAGAAGATCCGTTTCAGCTTTGACTACTTCCGGGCGGTCAGCAAGCTCGGCCACATCGATGAGCTGCTGCTCTTCGGGGGTGGGGCCACCCGGCCCGAGTTCTTCAGCTTCGCCCGCGACTACTTCTCTCCTGGGAAGGTGGATACCCTCGACGTATCCAACGCCATCGATATCTCCCCCATTCTGCCTCAGATGTCCGAAGCCCCGGGACCGGGCCCCCGGCACGTCAAACTCCTGCCTTTCCTGCCTGCCCTGGGCGCCTTCCGGGCCCACGCCGACCCAGCCGCCAACGCGGCCAACCTGCAGGCCCGGCTGCACGAGCTCGCCTGGGAAGCCAGGATGGCCCGCCTCACGGCCTTGCTTCCCTTGTGGCTGGGGATCGCCGGCGCCCTGATCGTGGTGGTCGCCCTGCTCTTCTGGCGGGTATCGCTCGCCGACCAGTATGAACAGGTTCGCCAGAAAGCCGGCATCACCGCCAACGACCTCCTCACCACGCGGGTCCGCCTCACCCGCCTGAACCAGGTCAGGGTGCCGCAGGTCAAACTGTCACCCCGTGACCAGGGTGCGCTGCAGCCCTTCCTGCGATCGCGGCGATCGGCCGACGAGATCCTGTTCCTGGCCGAACGGAAGCGCCCCGCCGGGGTTCGCCTGACCCGGGTTCGCATCCAGAGCAGCTCGCAGAGTGAAGAAGACCTCCTGAAAGAGGAGGAAGCCACTCCCGACCATTCCCAGGGTGCCGCGCCCGGCGGTGAAGAAGCCGGCATGCCGGTGCCACCCCCGGCCACGCCGGGTGGCCTGGACCCCGCCCAAGACCAGGAGACAGTCGATGATCCCGGGGGCGACGTCCTGGCGATCCTGGGCTGGAGCAAGGGGTATGAAGGTCTGGCCGCCTTCGCCGAGGGACTCGTTCAGGCCCGGGTGCTCCGGCGGGTCCGGCAGATCCGCCTGGTACCCAAGGGAAGCGGGGAACAGCGCTTCCTCCTGAAAGGGGACCTGCCATGAACCGCCTGACCGTTTCCCTGATCGTTACCGGACTGATCCTGCTCATCCTCTTCCTGCTCGGCCGCTGGGTCCTCCTGGGCGATCTCGAATCCCGGATCGCCGAGGAGACGCTTCGCCAGGAGCAGGGTGCCGCCGAACTAGCCCGCCTGACGGCGGAACACGATACCCTGAAGGCCAGCCTGGCCAGCGCCCCGTCACGCCTCCCTCTTCGCTGGCTGGGGATCGGCGAGGAAGCCACCCTCCTGCGCGGGGTGTTCGAAGCGGCTTCGGGGACGCAGATCATCATGCGAACGTTCGAATTCCTCCCCGTCTTTCACCTGAAGGGCGCCGCCACCGACCAGGGTGGCCGCCCCGCCGCCCAGACCGCCCCCGAGGAACTCCCCCAGTTCGATGAGCGGACCGGCCAGGCGGTGGGCGCCGAGACCGACGAGGGAGACAGTGAATGGCCCGGGGTCGAGATCCTGCCCGTGCGGGTGGAGATCAAAGGCCTGTTCGCCGGCATCGTCGGCTTCTTCCTGCGGGCCAAGCAGACCCTGCCCAGGTTCCACGTCCGTTCCATGGACCTGGGCATCGATGAATCCGGAATCGTTAAAGGAAAGGCCATTCTGGTCTTTCCGGTCCTGGCCAAGGGGTCGCCCCCGGCTCCGCCTCCCGCACCACCCACTCCCACCCCGGCTGCCCCCGCAGCCACGGCTTCTGCACCAGCGGGACAGAGTGGGACGGAAGGGCCGGATGAGGCCCCCCCCGCCGGCGATTGAGCGCCGCACAGACTGCGAACACGGGAGCACATATGGAAATCGGCAACGAATCATGGAAATGGGGTCTCGTCCTGATCCTGCTGGGAGTATTCATCCTGGTGGCCAATCAAGCCTACGTCGCCGTCACCAGCCAGGAGGACTATCCTCCCCCCGATGACTACAAACAAGGGGATTCCTTCGACCTCGAGCACCAAGGTGGTCCTGGTGCCGGCCAGCCAATGGACGTGCCACCCGATCTCACGGGGTCCACCACGCCCGAAACCCCTCCCCAGGAACTCCAGCCGCTCGACCAACCCGAGATCGATCTGAACCAGATCGGCAATCCGGGCAAAGCCAACTGACCGGGACGTGCGGTCGATTCCGTTCCGGCTCGCCCCGGCCACTTCCTTGGGAGTGGCTCTTCTTGTCATCCTCGCTCTGGACCTGGCAACCGCCCCGCACCCCGCGGGGGCCGGAGAGTTGGCCCGCCCCCTCCGCGAAGCCTCGGAACTGTTCCGGGTCGGCCGCTTTGACGAGGCACGTGATCTGACCCTGGCGGTCCATCGTTCCTTTCCCCGGGACATCGAACCGCTCCTGTTGCTGGGGCGAATCGATCTCGCCGCTGGCCGACTGGCCGAGGCGAAAACCTGGATCCGCCTGGCGGGTGGGGTGGCTCCCCGTCACCCCCTGGTGCTGGCCTACCGCCAGGTCTTCGAAGCCTGGGAGCACCGCCATGGCCCTCTGACCACCGAGTATCTGCCGCTCCCCGATCCCGACCCCGACCTGACCGCCCGGCGATTTCGCAAAGGGTGGTTCGGGCCGAATTTCCTGCATACCGCCCCCGCATCGGTTCAGCCCCGGCCGACCCCGGCTCTACCAGCCCGCCCATGCCGACCCGACCCAAACCTGATGTTTTGGTCCAGGACACCCGGGCTCTCGAGGCAGAGGAAGCCCTGGCTCGGCACCAGTTCCTGAAAGCCTACCTGCTTTTCTCCCGCTTGCTGGCCGCAGAACCCGCGCGGCCGGCCTGGCTGGTCGGCAAAGCCCGCAGTTGCTTGGGGATGGGCCGTTTTCGTGAGGCGGTGGCCCTGCTCGACCCGTTCGTCGCCGGGGAACGCGATCTCGAAGAGCCGCTGAGCCGTGAGGTGGTCGACGAGCTCTATCGCCAGGCCCGGGCAGGACCGGATACCCGCCAGCGACGGATCCCCCGGCCCGACGACCGGCGCCCCTGAGCGGCGCCTCTCATCACCCGGGCACCCCTCGGGTCATTCCCACTGGAAGTTGGCCGGCCGTTTCTGCTTGCTGGTGAGGATGTTGATCTCGACCCGCCGGTTCATCTCCCGGTCGGCCTCGGTGAGGTTGTCGCGCTGGGGCTGGAACTCGGCGAACCCCTGGGCGCCGAACCTGGTCGGATCCTGGTTCAGTTTTTCGGTGAAGAACCGGACCACCGTACAGGCGCGGGCCGAAGAGAGTTCCCAGTTGGTTGGGAACATCGGGTTGCGCGTGGGCACGTCGTCGGAATGTCCATCGACTCGGATGTCGTTGGGCACCTCGCTGATGACCGGCAGCAGAGCCATCAGGATTTCCTCGGAGCCGGGCCTGAGAACTGCCGATCCGCTCAGGAAGAGGACTTTCGACGGGATCCTGATTTTGACCACCCGCGTATCCGACAGCACCAGGATCTTGTCGCGCATACTGACGGTCTGCAAGGCCTTCTTCACCCGGGCAGTGATACGGGGAATGTCGCTCTGGTCCTTCCGCTGCGGGGTGAGAAGGATACCTTTCCCGCCCGCCACGAGCCACTGGTGGGCCCCACGCTCGGGAGTGAGACTGAATGCGGCGGAGAACGCTTCCTCCAGAGCCCGGGTTTCCTTGGTCTTGGTCTTGTCCTGGGCGTCGAACTTGGCGAAGATCATCAGCATGACGAAGAAGCAGAGCATGTTGGTGACCATGTCCCCGTAGGACAGGCACCACAAGGGAGCCGACGGTTCGTCGTACTTCTTCTTACTTTTCGCCACCCTTTTTCAGTTCCTCGGAGAGGTGCAATTCCACGAATTTGGCGCGATTGGCGGCGGACAGGAAGGACAGCAGGCGTTCCTGGATGATGCGGGGATGGATCCCTGCCGAGATCATCAGGCACCCCTTGGCGATGATCTGGCCGAACAGTTTCTCGGCGTTGCTGCGTTCTTCCAGTTTCTTGCCAAAGGGCATCATGAACATGTTGGCGAAGATGGCCCCATACAGCGTGGTGACCAGGGCCAAGGCCATCTGAGGACCGATGGACGACGGATCGTCCATGTTGCGGAGCAACCCGATCAGGCCCAGGATGGTGCCGATCAGACCGAAGGCCGGGGCAACCGAGGCGTAGAAATCGATCGAGGATTTGATGTCGGCATGCCGGTCGGTCGAACTCTCGATCTCGTTGTCCAGGACTTCCCGGATGAGGTTGACATCGATCCCGTCGACCACCATCTGCAGACCCCGTTGCAGCATGGGTTCCTCGATCTCCGCGATCCGGGTGTCGAGGGCCAGAATGCCTTCCTTGCGCGCAATTTCCGAGATCGAGAGGATGTTGCTGATGAGTTTGAGGTAGTCGAACTCCTTGGGGGCCAGGTAGGCCAATTTGACCCCTCCGATCAGCATATTGACGCGGGGCCAGCTGTAGGCAATGCACAACCCACCGAACGAACCACCGAACACGAGGATCATGGACGGAATGTCGAAAAAGGAGAGGATGGACCCTCCCCCCAACTTGACCCCTGTGACCAGGGCCATCAGGCCGAAGACGGTGCCGAACGTCGTGATCTTGTCCATGGTCCTCCTTCAGGAAGCGAGGAGGGGAAGCCCGCCCGGGCCCTTCCCCCCAGCCGCTTGCCGGGCAGCCTCAGCCCAGGAGATCGAGCCTGAAGACGAGCTCCGAAACGCCCTGTTTCTTCAGGGTGAACTGATCGACGGTGATGTAGAACCGGTAGGGAGGCACCTCGGCGATTCCCAGAATCTGCCCCTTGGCGATGGACTCGGGCTTGATCTCGACTTTCGGCGTGCGAAGCGTGCGGATTTTCCGGTCGCCATCCATGAGGGAAATCTCGAAGCAGACGTTCTGCAGGAGCCCTTCGTCATCGCTGAGGGCTTTCCAGCCCTCGATGTATTTCACGCTGAACCAATAGTTGCGGTTTTTCAGGGCAAGGGGGCGATCCTTGAGGAATTCCTCAACGTTGGGATGAGGCGCGTAGTTCAGCAGACGGACATAGGAGAACAGCTTCCCAGGCTTGGCGGCCGGGGCGGCGGCACCCTGGATCTGCTGGCGAGGACTGGTTGCCCTGGCCGGGACGCTGGCGGCCTTGCTGCCCGCCGAATGCTCCTGAGGGGCGGGAACGATGGTGAGTTCACCCGCGGTGGGAGCGGTGGCCGCCGGCATCACGCTCTTCTTCCTGGCCTGACTTTTCCCGGCCTTGGAGGCGGCAGCGGTCTCGGCGGCAAGTTGGGCCCGAACCTTCTCGGTAAACGCCTTCAGTTGCTCACCGGTCTCGGCTTTTCTCGAGGAAACGGCCGCCGGGGTGGCGGCGGCGGGAGAAGGCACGGCTTTGGCGCTCTTGGCCACGGGGGCCGGAGCGGCGGGGGGGGCCGCCGGCGGAGAGACGGTGGGTGCCACGGCCGCCGTCCGGGGGAGCTCGGCGGGTGGAGCGACCAGGCTCAAACCTCCTCCCAGATCCTGGTTTGGGGCGGACTGAGAGATGGTCTCGATCTTGGGGGCGGGCACCCGCGGCAGGACTTTGTTGACCGACGCCTGGACAGCCGCAGGCTTGGCAGCCGGCGCGACGCCGGCCTGCCCGGCAGGGGCCGAAGCCGACGCCCAGGACAGGCTGCCGATGGCCAGAAGGGCCGAACCGATCAGGACACCACGTTGGAAGCTCATGTACCTTTCTCCTCGCGATTGCTCTGTCCCGCCTCAGTTGTTGCGGGCGCCACCGTTGATCCAGTTGGAAATCAGGCCCTGATCGGCTGTCGACAGGGCGGGCCGGTTCTTGGGCATGCGGGGGGTCTCGATCCCCTTGATGCGCCGTACCAGCTTGCTGGTCTGGGCATCGTAGGGATAGACCACCGCCCCGTAGCGCGACCCCTTCATGACGTTGGCATAACTGTTCAGCCGCAGGCCACCTGCGGCCGTGCCATCGTCATGGCACCCCACGATCGAACAGTTGACCATGAAGATGGGCAGGATGTTACGGGCGAAACTTCCCCCCATGGAGACCAGCACGAGGTTGGTGGTGGCGGTCAAGCCGCTGTCGATGGTGACAGTCACCGAATTGGAGTTGTAATCGTTGGCATGGGCGGTGACGGTGTAAACCCCCGGCTGGACATCCCCGATGGTGAAGTTTCCGTTGACATCGGTAAGAACGGTGCTGGTTGAGGGGGAAGTCATGACCGAGGCGCCGGCCACTCCGATCCCGGTCTGGGAATCGACGACGGTTCCCACGATGCTGCCCCGGAGGGTGGTCCGGGTCCCGCAGCCGACCGCCGTCAACAGGCTCAGTCCAAGGACCAAGGAGATCAGGAATTGATATCGGCTCAACATTCGCCAAGGCTCCTTCCCGGGATGGAATTCCTATGGGAACCCATCGGCATCCCCCGGCCGGGAATTGAGGGGGCAGTTGTCCACAACGCCCGGCAGCCATGCTATAATCACCCCATGCAACGCCCGGAATCATGTCCCCGGGGCTGGCCCCGCCGCGGTACCAGCCTGTTCGAATTGCTGCTGGTCGCCTGCCTGTTGAGCCTGTCCCTGGCTCCGTTGTTCTACGTGGTGAAACTGTCGCGCCCCCCGGAACGAGAATCCGAGATGGAATTCACCGCCACTCTGCTGGCCCACCACGTTCTCGAGAAAATCCTCGCCCGGCAGCACGCCTCCCCCGACGCCCTGCCCTCCATGACCTCCGAGGAACCGATCGTGGTCACCCCCGAGGGCTACCGGGTGGTCTCGGAATATTTCCGGCCCCTCCTCGGGAAAGACCTCGGCCTGGAAGAGGCCGACAACCCCAAGTTGTATTGGGCCCTGAAACCCTTCACCTGCCAGGTCGATACCTACTACCTCGATGATTACCTGTACAAAGTGATCGTCTACATCGGGTACGAGGAGTTCGGCCGCAAGAAGCGGGTGTTCCTGGAACGCCTGCTGGCCCATCACCCTCCCCAACCCATCCTGGAGATCGGCCAATGACCAGAGGCATGGGAAGCCTGGAGACGATCCTCGGTCTTGTCTTCCTCCTGATGCTGGGGGCCACCGTTTTTTCCGTCTACCAGTTCATGGCGGACCAACCCAAGGCCACCGCCTCGACCGAGCTGTTGGCCACCTACCACGGGCTGTTCGAGCGCCTGCGAGCCGACTGCCGGGCCGCGGTCAGCGCCCGGGTCGGCCGTGACACCCTGCAACTGACGGGAGCTGGCGGACAAAGCCTGACCTACACCCTCCGCGACGGCTCGCTGATTCGCCAATCCGGCACAGAGGCGGCTCAGACCCTGCTGACCGGATTGCATGCGGGCGGGTTCGTTGAGGCCGAGAGCGAGCCCAAGCTGGTCAGCGCCTGGCTGATTCCCGCCGATTCCTTCGCGCCCCCCTTCTTCACCTCGTTCACGCTCCGTGGAGGTGCCTGGTGAATCGCCGCGGCAATCTCCCCTTCTCCCTGCTCCTCTGCCTGCTGCTGGTGGCGGTCATGGCGGGCTCGATCTGGTACATGCGGGAAGCCCGTCGCCAGGGCGCCGCGTCCCTGTTGCTGAAACTGAAAGCCGACTACCAGATGGAATCGGCCATCACCATGGTCATGCAGAAGATCCGATTCCCGGCCTCCGGCAGTGCGGTCCTCACCCCCGAAGCGCTCGATCTCAAGAGCCAGGAGATCGCGCCCGGGTTGGTGCTGTCCCTCCTCAGCCACCGGCTCGCCACCGATGTCGTCCGTTTCGAGGCCCGGGTGGAAGGGAACGGGTTCACCCGCCGCCTAGCTGCCCAGGCCACCTGCCTCCCGCCCTCCCCCCCCGATCCGACCGCGCCGCTCCCGGAGATCCACACTGCCGGCCGGGCCCGCTGGCAGGTCGAGTTCCT
>CALLCO010000195.1 GCA_937998695.1 Candidatus Ozemibacteraceae bacterium | reverse complement strand
CCCTTCACCTACACGCTTTCCGCTCCATCCCGGCAGTATCTGACGGAGGCGGGAGTGCCCGCCCGGGCCCTGCCGATCCAGGGAACCTTGCAGCCAGGGCGGGCCTACCATCTTCCCTCCATGGGAAAACTGTTCCTGAGCTATAAAGGCGAAAACCGGCTCGAACTGTCGCAACAGGCCAGATTCGAACTGACCGGGAACGGTCTGCATCTGCAGACCGGCGACCTGATGTGCCGCCTGCAAAAGAGCGGCCACGATCTGGTCATCCACACCCCGGTCGGCACGATCACGCCGGTCGGCACGACCTTCTTCGTCGAGGTCCGTCCGCAATCGACCCGTGTGACGCTGGAGGCTGGCCGGGTCATCCTGCGCACCCGGACCGACACCGTCTCTCTGGAACGCCCGGGCACGCTGTTCATGCGGCCCAACGGTCAGATCACGACGCACTTCGAGGCGAGCGACGTCTCGATCCGCCTGCCTGCGGGGTACCTGCCCGGGCCCCGCACGCTCGAAGGGTCACCCCGCTCGAACGCGGCGGGTACCCTGCGTGAGGGGTTCTGACCCCCGCAGGATCCGCCGACGCTTGGTCCCTCTGCGGAGGGACACCCACTCGGGAACGCCTGCCACAAGATTCGGAGAACGATCCCTCCTGGATGACAGGCACAGAGGGTCCGAGGGCCCGGAGATCCTTGCGATGGTCATCCGGCACGGGAGACCAGGGTAATCAGTTGACTCCGTACCAGCCCACGAAGATGGCCGCGTGATAGGCCAGCAGGTAGAAGGTGACGGTCCTGCGGTAGATCTTCGCCCCCGACTTGTCAGGAACCGCGATATAGTATAACCCCGCCACCATTGTCAGGGCGGCGATCACGGCAGGGTAAAGCAGCAGACCAGCGCACCCTGCGGTGAAACGAGCCGTGGCTCCGACCCAGAGCAAAGCGTATGCGGCCGCCACGTTCACGCCCAGCAGGGCCACGGCCCCGGCGGGTGAGAGGCGGTTGGAATACGATTCGACCCCCTCGCGCTCCTCGTCGCGGCCGAACGTCTTGCGGCCGAACTCGAAGACGTTGAAGACGAACCAGTTGCCCAACGCCACGGCGAGGAATGCGCCATCGGCCTGGGCGGGCTGCCGACCGGTGGCCACGGCGTGGATCAGCAGGCCCAGCATGCTGGCCGAGAAGGTGTGGGTGATGGCGTAGAGTTCGAGTTTGGGGCGCATCCAGTCGCCGACGAAGAACTCCATGCGCATCAGCAGGGTGAAACACAGCAGGAAGACATACGACACGAACACGCCCCACCCCAGGAAAGCGGCGATCACGCCCTCGGTCAGGATGCACAGCAGCGTGCCGACGCCAAACTCGCCCAGGCCGATCAGCCCGCGAGCCAGCGGCCGCTCGGGGTTGAACTCACGGTCGACGGCGTAATCTTTGACCTCGTCGAACAGCCGCATGTGCAGGAAGCACAGCCAGATCAGGGCGTAGCCAGCCACCAGGCGGGCCCAGTCGGGCGGCTCGCGGCCGTCGGCCGGCCAGGCCATCACGGTGTTGGCGGCGAAGAACGCGGCCACCATCAACGAAATGCCCAACGGCTCGTGCCGCTCCCGCAAGAACTGCCACCACCGCCCGGGCAGACTGTTCATTCCGTCAACCTCTTCCTCGCCCAACTCGGATGTTTCCGGCAATCCAGGATGGCAAACACCACCACTTCGCCCTGGATCATCCGGTAGTAGACCGCGAAAGGAAATTTCCTCGCCAGAAGCCGGTGAAACTCGAACACCTGGGGGTGAATGCCACCGAAGTACGCCAGGGAATCGATCTCGGAAAAGAGGGAATCGAGGAAATAGCTTCCCAAGCCCCCGTCCTGCCGTTCGTAGAAGCGAAACCCCTCTTCCAGGTCGATTTCGGCAGAACGAACGACCCTCACCCGCATTTGGTCTTTTTCCTGATCCTCTTCTTGGCTTGCTCCCAATCTCCCAGGCTTTCCGAGCCCGAATCCAGGGCTTTCCGCCGGTCATCGAGGATCTCCCCGTGCCATTCTGGGGAATCCACCTGCTGGGGCACCCGGGCAAGGTCTTCCCAAATGGATTCCAGCAACTGGAGTTTTTGGGACAAGGAAAGCTTGGACAGGGGAACGGCGAGAGCCTTCATGAATCACGACCTCCCGCGTTCAGCATTTGTGGGTCCGGGGTTCCTAGCCGGGAGCGCCCCCCGCTCGCCCCCCCCGGCAGGTTTGGCCTTCCGGTGATGGCGGGGGTCAACACAGAAACCCTATCATACCCCGTTCCTGGAGGGCAAGGGGGGGAAGCCGGTCAGATAGAAAGGCCACGAGGGGGGTGCTTTCCATCGAGAGGCGATCGTGTCGGCACATGCATCCTCCTCGAGCCTGGGGCGGGAAAGGCTGGCATTGGCCTTGGTCAGATAGACCACCAGAGGGCGGCGGAGCGGGCGGCCGGCGGGGGGTCACAGGCGCAGCCCGCGGCGGCGCATGGCCTGGATCTGGGCGTAGGTCGGGTTGCGGGTATGGGGCAGGCCGCTGGCGCGGTTGGGTTCCCCCACCCCCGCCCCCTTCTCGTGGATCAGCCGCAGGACGTCGAGCAGCGCCCCGGCCTCGACCCGGCTCGATGCCATCGGGATGTCGATATACGCGGAAAATTTCGCCGCATCGATCTCGCGGCGGGCCAACAGGCGACCGTCGTCGATTTTTTCGTTCATCCAGTGGATGGTGAACCCAACCGGTCGTCCTTCCGCCCAGGCCCACAGGTCGCACATGGTGCCGCGGTGGTCGGGCAGCAGGCCATGATGGATATTGATGCAGCCGATCCGCGGCAAGCCAAGAATGTCTTTCTTGTAGATATTGCGGGTGCGGAGGTTGACAATGAGGTCGGGCACCCGCTGCCGGAAGTGCTCGAGGGTGGCGGGCTCGTTCATGCTGCCGCAGCGATAGACGGGAATCCCCCGCTCCTGCAGCAGCGCCACCCGCGGATCGCCGCACCGTGCCCGCAGGAAGTTGCGCAGCAGGGCGAGGCCAACGCGCGGTGCGCCCAGCACGGGCAGACCGAGGGCATTGCGCAGCACCAGCCAGGCCGGAATACGCAGCAATACCGTTTCCTGCACCTCAACGCCCGCCGGCAGCCGACGCGGATCAGTGACCTCGGTCAACAGGTGCAGGTAGTTGTCACGCACATACGTGACATCGGACGTGACATAGACGACCCGCATCACGGTTTGGCGGCCTGCCGCCCGTAGCGGGCGTGGGCATCGGCGAACTGGTCGGCGGCCATCGCCCCGATCAGCGAGATCTCGCCCGCCACCACGGCGCCAGCCACGATCTCAGCCATCTTGCGGGCCTTGCGGGGGCCATCGCACTCCATGATCTGCAGGCAGAGCTGTTGCGTGGGCAAGCGGGTGCCACCACCGACAGTACCAAGCATCAGACCGGGCATGGTCACCGAGACGACCAGCGAGCCGTCGCGCCGCTCGATGTGGGTGACGCCGGTAGCCGACTCCGCCACGCAGGCGGGATCCTGGCCGCAGGCGATGAAGATGGCAGCCAGCACGTTGGCATAGTGGGCCTGCGAGCCGAAGCTGTGCGAGTGCAGGGCGCTCATCTGCCCCACCTGCGACAGCCGCATCATTCGTTCGCTGGTGGTGTGCAATAGCTTCACGACCAGCTCGTCGGGGATGACCACCTCGGCCACCACCCGCTTGCCGCGGTTGCGCGTGAAGTTGACGCCGTTGATCTTCTTGTCGCCCGACAGGTTGGTCTCGAGGAACCAGTCGGCGATCTTCCCCTTGTATTCCTTAAGAATGTGTTGAATCGCTTTGTGGGTGGCGATGGTGGTCATGTTCTGGCCAGACGCATCGCCGGTCGAATAGACGAAACGCAGGCAGAGGCTCGACCCCATGGGGAAGGGCTCGATCTGTTCGAGTTTGCCGAACCGGGTGGTCGACTCGGCCACCTCTTTCAGCACGGGAAAGTTCATGGCCACCCAGTCAGCAAAGGCGACCATATCGGGGAGGCTATGGAACATGAACAAGGGAGCCCGCACTAGGCTGTCGGCGAGCACCTTGACCCGCACCCCCCCCGCCATGGTGATAACCTGCACCCCGCGCGCGATCGAGCTGACCAGGGCTCCCTCCGTGGTAGCCAGGGGAATGTAGAAGTCACCCTGGGCGTGGTCCCCCAGGACTTTGAGCGGGCCCACCAAGCCCAGCGGAAGCTGGCAGAAGCCGAAGAACGCCTCGATATTACCCGCGAACAGCAGAGGGTCGTCGGGCCGGGGAATGGCCTTGATGTTGCCGGCCACCCGCTTCTGCAGGAACTGCTGGCGGGCCTTGACCGCCTCGAGGCTGAAATCGAGGGGCGGCGGCAACACCGCCTCAGCGCTCGGGCGCGCCACCTCGCGCAGCTTGTCGAGCTGGCCATCGCGCTTCATGAACGCGAAGATGCCGCCGAAGTCGCGGATCTCCTGGCCGATCATCTCCTGCAGGGACAGGCCGAAGACTTCTTCCAGGTGGGAGATGAGGGCGATGACGCCGAGCGAATCGAGTTGCAGGAACTCGTTCAGGCGGGTGGTCGGGGTGATACGGTCGGACGGCACGTTGAGGAAGTGCGCCACCACCCCCTTGAACCGGTCGAACAGGTCGCGGTCGAAGGCATCGAGGCCACCGGCTTCGGCTTTCCGGGCCATCGCCTCGCCCCCGGCGGTCGGAGCCGGGAGCTTCCTCGCCGCACCGACAGCGAAGACACCGGAGTCGGCGGGGGCGTCGGGAGAGCCGGGAACGCTGGGAGTGCTGTTTGCGCCGAGGCCCGCGCTGGCCGCCACCCGTTCGACCAGCAGATGCCGCTGCACCTTGAAGCTGGAAGAGCGGGGCAGAGGCTGCTCGAGCACGAACACCCGGCGGAACCGTTCCCACTCGGGCCAGTCGCGGGTGCGGGCGGCGATCTCGTCCTGCAGGTTGTCGGCCGTGACCGCCAGCTGTTTCTGCGCGAACCAGTCGGCCCGCGCCTTGATGACCAGGGCGGGGAATTCGTAGCCCCCTTCCTTCAGGCCCAGCACGCTGTATTCCTCGGCGAAAGGCAGGACGCCGAGCCGCGCCTCGAGCTCGTCGGGGTAGACGTTCATGCCGCCGGCGGGAATGATCACGTCCTTGGCCCGGCCGCGGATGTAGACGTAGCCGTCGTCGTCGATCGAGGCGAGATCGCCGGTGCGCAGGTATTTCCCCTCGAAGAGCTCTTTCGAGAGCTCGGGTTGGCCCCAGATGCCGCTCAGCAGCGACGGTGAGGCGACCAGCAGTTCGCCGACCCCCTCCGGGTTCGGGTTGTGGATCTTCAACATGACGGCAGGCAAGGGTTTGCCGATCGATTCGGAGGGGCCATCTTCATTCATGATGATCCCGCCAGCGGTCTCGGTCATGCCGTACCCCTGCATGGTGCGGATGCCCCGGCTGCGGAACGCCTCGATGAGGGCGGCACTGCAGGCCGCACCACCGATGATGATGGTCAGTTGAGGCAGCGGCACCTGCACCGAGCGCAGGGCACCGGCCAGGATCTCGGCCAGACGCGGCACCAGCAGGGCGAAACTGACGCGGTATTTCACCACGGTGCCCAGGATCTCGCCCGGGTTGAGCGAGGTGGTGAGCACAACCCGCCCACCGACCGCCAGCGGCGTCAGCCCGGCATCGACCAGGCCGAAGACGTGGGTGAACGGCAGCAAGGCCAGCATGACGTCGGCGTGAGTGAAACGGCCGATCTCCTTGCCCAGATTGATGGCGGCAACCATGGCGGCGTGGCTGAGGACAACCCCCTTCGGTTTTCCGGTGGTGCCCGAAGTATAGATGAGAGCCGCCGGGTCGGTCTCTGCCGGGGGTGGCGGGGGCGGCACCGGCGTGGGCGCTTTTTCCGAAGTCTTGAGGATCTCGAACTGGAAGTTGATCAGGGGGCAAGCATGGCCGAGTTGCGGGTAGAGGCCGGCCCACCGCTCCTGATAGCGGCGGCTGACCATGATGGCAGCGGGGCGGCAGTCCTCGACGATGGACAAAAGGCGCTGGTCCGCGCTCATGCCGTCGACCGGCACGGCGATCGCCCCGTAGCCGGTGATGCCGACGAAGACGGGCAGCCACTTGAAGTGGTTCTCGCCGACGATCAGGATGCGGTCGCCCTGGCCGACCCCGATCGTGGCCAGCAGCCGGCCGACCTCCTCGACGATCTCGCGGAATTCGCCGTAGGTCATGTCGACCCAGCGGCCCTCCCCGAGGTCACACGACATCGCCACCTTGGCGGGATCGACGGGCAGGGCGGTCAGGCGCAGGGTCTGCTCGAACATGGGTTCTCTCCTTCGTCGGGGCCGGCCCTCTCATCCGGTCCGGCCGGCCGGGCATGGTACCAGCATAGCCAAATCCCCAACTCCTGTAAAGCCAGCGGTCCCCGCCGAACCTATGATCGCTCTGCTGGTCCGAACAGAAACTCCAGGGGAAGGTGGAGGCGGTCGCTCCAGGCGCGTTCGGAATGGGTGGCGCCCGATTCAAAATGGGCCAGGAACTCGCGGCCCGGGCGGAGGCCAACGTCGCGCAGCAGCGCGTCCATCTTGCGGAAACTGGTGACGATCGGCGGTTCCAGCTCGCCGGTGTCGAAATAGAGGCGCAGGCGCCGGCCGGTCGCTGGATTCCCCCGCACCAGCCGCTCGACCGCCGCCCAGGCCTTGTAGAAGGCACTCGACAGGCATCCGGCCAGGCCAAAGATGTCGGGAAAAGTCCAGGCCAGCTGAAAAGAGACCAGACCACCCATCGAGGAACCCATCACCCCTGTCTGCCCCGGGTCGGGCAGGGTGCGATAGGTGCGGTCGATGAACGGTTTGACGACTTCGATCAGAAAGGCGGCATAGGCCCGGCCGCGCGGCCGGGCCAGGTTGTATTCCTCCATGCGGTCGGCGGTATTGCCGACGGCGACCACGATTAGTTCACGCAACCGGCCGGCGGCGATCAGCCGGCTCACGACCTCGTCGACTTTCCAGTCCTGGCCGCAAAAGGAGGCGGCGGGATCGAACAAGTTCTGGCCATCGTGCATGTAGAGCACCGGATACCGGCGGCGGGGGCTGTCGTCATACGAGGGCGGCAACCAAACCTGTACCGGGCGCGGCTCGCGCAGGCCCGGGCCGATCATCGGGTCGTGGGTGCGCAGGTTGCCCATCACCGGATCGACCTCGAGCGCGATACGATCGAGCCAGTCGATGACCGTCAGCTCGACCCGCTGGTCGTGCGTCGGCACCATCACCCGGTTGTCGGGCGGGAAGCGCCCCGCCGGGTCGAGGTAAATCGCCTGGCTCTTCCAAGTGCCGCGCGTGATCTTGAACTCGATCGGCTTCCCGACAGGGGCCGTGAAAGGAAGCGCGTAGAGTCCTTTGCCGACCCGCGGCAGGGGCACGACCGCCGGTTGCCAATCACCCAGGGCGGGCAGGTTGCCCGCCACGAAGAGGCCATCCCCGGGCGTCACCCCAGGCGCCAGTCGCACCCGCAGCTCGACCTGCACCAGGTCGCCGGCGGCTTCACACCCACGTTTTCCCATGCCATCCCTCCACCCGAAGAATCGGGGTCCAAACATCTCCGGCATTCATGCTATCACGACCTCGGGTGACCTCTCTCCCCTTCCTTCTCCTGCGATCCTGAGCCTGGTGTACGAACGCCCCCAACAGCCCATTTTCATGGACCGTCCATTCGGAGATACCGACCTGATCAGGGGCGCTATGTACACGACGAACAAAAACCTGTTCATGTCACAGGCTCTCCTGTCCCCCCCTTCTCACTCCTTCCGGTCGATCCTGGAAACGACCCAGTGGTCACCGCGATTGGCCTCTCCTCCTTGATCGTTTTGTTTGGAGAAGAACCTCCCGCCCCCGACGGCCGATGGCAGGGCTGACGGCCGGAGTTCCCCGACCGGCAGGAACCCGGGTGCCCCAGAACGGCTTTCTCAGATTTCTGGACAGGCTAAAACTCATAGCCCGCTCGGACACCTACGTCCTTTTGCAGTTCGGAACGACCGCCGCCGTTGATGACAGCGAATTTCAGTTCGTAATAGCCCCACTCGACTCGCCGGTGCAACCGGCTCTCGAGATTCTGGATCGAGTCGTCCTCGCCGCCGAAGCGGGTGCTGGCCACTTCGAGGCTGAGGCGGGTCTTGCGGGAGATCTGGCGTTGGGCGCTCCCCGACAGCGTGTGGGCGGTCGAGGCGGGGTTCGTCTCGAGCAGGTAGCCGACCGCCAGGGTGTCCTTTCCCTGTTTCGGAGCGCCCCAGGTCAGCGTGCCTTCGTAGAAGGTGCTGCGGGGACGCTTGTCGTCGCCGAAGAAGAAGCGGCCGCCGACCCCCGTCTCGACGTAGAAACTGCCCATCTCGACCCCGATCAGGTTGCGGGCCACCCCGGAGTTGGTGTCGTCATGCAGGAACAGGCGGTAATCGCCCGTGAGATCGACCCGGTGTTCGTCGTAGTATTGCAACCCCAAGCGCCAGGACTCGGTGGCTCCGCTATTGGCATACTCGCCCTGCAGCTTCAAGGATTCGATGTGGTAGCCGACGAGGGCTGAACTGAAGCGGGTCTTGTAGTCCTGCCCACCTTGCACGGCCAGGAAAGCCTGATCGTTGAAGGCATAGCGCAGGGCTCCCTCGAACCAGGCCGGGTCATCGGCCCGGGTGTCGGAGTCGACCCGCGCGATCCGGCCCAGGTCGAGGGTGGTCGACAGACGCCGCCCCCACGGATACCACAGCGAGATGCCATCGACCGGCCGGAAGGAATGGTTGCCTGTCCAGATGCGACCGACTCGGAACTGCAGGGGACTTTCCATGTTGCGTCCCCAGAATGAGGCCTGCCAGAGTTGGTTGAGGCGGGGGGCCACCCCCTTGAAATCCTTGAAGATGACATGCCGGTAATCGAATTCCGACACCAGGTACGGCGTCTGGTGGTTGTAGGTCAGACGCTGCGACGATTTCTCGCGGAATGGCCCGAACGGCGAAAAGGTGCTGGTCTCGGTGCGCTGGATCTGGCACGGCTCACGGACCTGCCCCACCGCCGGCGATGATCCGATCCACAGCAAAACCACCGCGGTCCACAGGAGGACCACGGGCAGGCGACCGCGTTTCGTCGTTTGCCTCGTCTTCGTCTGTTCTGGCGCCGGACCGCCGGTCCGATCCGGGGAGCTTTCAGGATGGAGAACGTCTCTTCTCCCACATCGGCATCCCTGACCGGTTCTCGGAGAGGCGGTTGGGCAGGCGGCGGGCCGAGCCATCCCGTACGTCTCGGGTTCTTCCAGGCGTTTAAGAGGGGGTTCGCTCCCAGACTCCAAGGCAGTCAGGAGCCTGTGGCACGAATCAGTTTTTTTTGTTCGTACAACCGATTCATGCAACAGGCTCTCAAGTCACAAAATATCGGACCATTGCCATCAGGATCGGGGGAATGACGAACGCGGCAAAGGCATACACGGCCCACGTTCGGGCACTTTCTTCAGGAAAGATGACCCCGATCAACGATCGCGCCACGACCAGGAAATACACGGTGATCACCCAGCCTCTTCCGGTCTGGGAGGCCACCGAAGGACCACTGGTCCGCTGAATCAAGGGATGGAAAAAAGACAGGCCAACAGCGAGCAACATGGTACCCAACCAACCCAGTCGGTTCATCAATGGTCGCTGGTGAATGCTCCGTCCCGGCGATACGCCAACCCTGGCCGTATAACCCGCCAGCGCATCGGCCAGGGAGAGGCCGAACCGTCAGGCCCGGACATCGATGCGACGACCCAGGCCGCCGAGGTTGGCGGGAGCTGGGCGGGGCGCGGGAGTCGGTGCCTGGCGGCGGGCCACCTGCTGACTCTGGGTGGCCAGCTTTTCGGACTGGGACTGCCGGTATTTGGCCATGACCGGCCGCTCCGCCGAGGTGGGTGGGGTCGGGTCACGCCCGGTGGCAGTGGTAGTAGGCATTTTTGTCACCCTCCGAGGAGAAAGTAGCCGAATCTGTCCCTTCTGGCAAGGGGAAAAGGTCCAAACCCTCCTTCCACCCAGCCCGCAATCCTGTTTGGGAAGACCACCCGGGGGTGGGACTTCAAGAGGGACCAAAGAAGTGAGAAGCCGTGCCAGGAACCAGGCATACGGCGCCGGCCGGTCTCAGATCACTTCGAGCCCTTCCGCGGTGGCCGATACCGCACGATGGCGGCTGATGGAATTTGCCGCCACCTGCCCCAACCCATCAGGACGGGTGCAGGGCACATATTCGCGGCTGTGGCCGTGCCAGAGGCCGTCGACGCGGGTCTCCCACAGCACCTCGACTTCATGGCCGACCAGGGACCGATGGAAGGCTTCGGCCGAGGCGTGCCAGACCTGTTCGGCCGCCTTCGCCCGGGCCTGCTTCTCGACGTTGCCGACCCGCCCCGCCATGGTGGCGGCCGAGGTGCCGGGCCGGGCCGAAAACCGGAAGATGTGGATCCGGGAAAAGGCCATCCGTTCAACGAAGGCCAACCCTTCACGGAAGAGCGCATCCGATTCGCCCGGGAACCCCACGATCAGATCGGTGGTCACGCCCGCGCGGGGCAGGCGCTCGCGCACCCGCGCCACCACCGCCGCGAACTGGCCGATGGTGTAAGGCCGGTTCATGGCCCGCAACACCGTGTCGGTTCCCGCCTGCAGGGGAAGATGCAGATGCGGGCAGGCGGCGGGCGAGGTGGCCAGCCAATCGATCAGGTCGTCGGTGACTTCGAGAGGCTCGATCGAACTGAGGCGGATCCGGACCAAACCATCGATGCGCTCAAGATCGCGCAGCAGCGGCACCAGACCGGGCTCGAACCGCCCGAGGTGGATTCCGGTCAGGACGATCTCGCGAAACCCGCGCCTGGCCAGATCGCGGGCTTCAGCGACGACGTCGTCCAATGGGCGCGACCGTTCCCGGCCCCGCAAGTGGGGAACGATGCAATACGAGCAGAACTGGTTGCACCCATCCTGGATCTTCAGAAACGCCCGCGTCCGCGACCGCCCGGCCGAGTCCCCATGAATCTGAGGGGCTTCAGCGACGGAATTGAGGATGGGGCCCCGGGGGAGCCCCCGCCGTGGCGCCCGCGGCCCACTTCCGACCTCGTGACGGTCGGGACCAGCGGAGTCGGCAGAGATCCGGGCGGCAAGCGGAGGGTCGGTGGGGAAATCGACGGCAGGATCGGCAGGCCTGGCCGGGATGGGATCGTCGGGCGGGGTATCGGCGGCACGAGCGGCAGAAGAGCCTCCTCCGGGAAGGCCACGACCTGGAGGCACCACCGGCGAGGGCTCAAAGCCAGGCAGCGGCGAAGGCCTCACAACGGGGACCCCTCGCTCCCCCACGGGTCCGTCCTGCCTCATCCCCGTCGCCCCCTCATCCGGCATCGTTGTCCGGTCCAGCAGGCCGAGCCGGCCCAGCAGGATTTCGACGATCTCCAGGGTCGGATTCAGCGGCAACATGCCGTCGACCTCGACGGGGCGGTCGCCCGTCTTTTCGAGCAGGGCGGTCTCGCACCCCGCCAGGACGATTCGGGCGGGGGGCCAGGCCTTGCGGGCCGCCCGGAGGGCCTGCCGGCCTTTCTGCGAGGCCCGCCCGGTAACCGAGCAAGTGTTCAGGACGAACAGGTCAGGGATCTCTGCTGCCCCCGCCGGTTCAAGGCCGAGACGGATCAGCATCTCGCCGATCCGATCCCCATCATATTGGCTGACCTTGCACCCCAAGGACCGGATGATGAACGTCCGGGTCATCGGGCCCCTCCACGACTACCCCTGGTGCCATCCCCGAAGCCTTCCCCGGGGCCTTTGTGGTCACCTGCGATCGGGGAAGACGAGACGAGAAAACCACGAAAAGCGGGCCAAGGAGTGCCCATGAAGGGCGTCAGATGGCCCCGCGCGGACAACCCTCCGCGAGTCATGCGCCAGGCTCGGCATCCCAAGCCCGATGCAGAAGGCAGGCCAGAGCGACAAGAGGGGCGGTATCGGCCCGCAGCCGACGCGGCCCCAGCCAGGTCAGGCGCCAGCCAGCCCTGACCAGGCATTCGACCTCGTCGGGAGCGAACCCGCCTTCCGGCCCCGATAGCACCCAGACTTCGGTTTCCGGGGCGACGGATGACGGCAGGCTTCGAGGTTCCCCGTCCGGGGCTTCATGCAATACTATGGGAAGCACACCTGGGCAGGGCGTGGGCAGGTCGATGAGATCGATGGCCGACCGCACCTCCGGCAGCCGGCAGCCGCCACACTGCAGCATCGCCGCCTCCGCGATCTTTCGCCAGCGGTCGAGTTTGGCCGGCGGGGGCGGACCGACGACGCAGCGGGCCGTCCGGACCGGCACGATGGCCAGCACGCCCAGTTCGACCGCCTTCTCGATCACCCATTCGAAGCGGTCGCCTTTGGTAACGGCCCCGAACAGCACCACGCGCACGGGGGGCTCGCGCCCGGGCTCCGACCAGGGACCATGGGAAAACCGGCCTCCATCTTCGAGCCGGGCCGCCGCCTCGCGCCCGGCCCCGTCGGTGACGGTGAAGGCATCGCCCGGCCGCAACCGCAACACCTTCTCGAGGTGCTGCCGCTGTTCACGGTCGAGACAGACGGCAGCTCCGGGAACGCACACCCGGGCATGGCTCCCACCGGATCTGGTCATGGGCTTCGTCTTTCCCGGCTGGTCGGCCTCCCCTGCCGCACCATGGCAGAGACTGTTTCCCCTGCGTGGAGG
>CALLCO010000194.1 GCA_937998695.1 Candidatus Ozemibacteraceae bacterium | reverse complement strand
AGTTCCTCAAGCAGATCGGCCGCGACCAGTTCATGGCGGCCCTGCACCACATGCTGTCCGGGGAAGACCCCGCCCCGGCCCGGCTCGCCGCCGCCATTCTCGACGGACTGCAAGGGGCCGACGTCCTGCCCCTCATCCGGCAGCACCTCGCCCACCGCGATCCCGACACCGCGGCCCGCCTGCGCGAGATCGTTGGGCAGATGGCCCGGCGGGGCGATCCCGAAGCGGCCGCGCTGGTGCCACCCCCACCGGAGGAAGCCGCCGACGCCTCCGCTCCCTCCCTGCACGACTTGGCCGCCCAAGTTCGGGAGGCTTGGCCCACCGCCCCCGCCTGGCTGCTCGAACCACTGACCGACGGGGGTCGTGACCACGCTCCCCTGGCCGAAGTCAACTTCCGCCTGCGGCATGTCTACGAGCGGGTCCGCTCCTTGCTGACGATCGGCTTCGTCTGCGCCTATTTTTCCTTCGGTCGCCGCAACAAGGTGGCCGACCGCGCCTGCTTCCGCGCCCTGACCGACCCGGTCGCGCTCAATACCCTGCAGTTGCTGCGCCTGCTGTCCGATACCCTGCCCAATCCCTATGGGTTCGGCGATCTCTTCCCGTTGGGCATGGGCCACTGCTTTCGGGTGGGTCTCGAAGACCAGTTCGCCGAGCCGTTCATCTCCCTCCAGGAAGGATTCGGCCTGCTCGAAGAATACCCCCAGGAGGCGGCCAACTTCCATGCGGCGGCGGTTGCCGGCACCTGCGACCTCTTCCGCGGCCTCGCCCCGTTCATGGCGCCCAACCGCCTGGTGGTGCGGCGCACCACCCCGGAAGGGCTGAAGATCATCGACCTGTGGAAACTGGCCCCCACCCCCATCGACCCCACGCCGTTTGCCGCCGTCTCCCTGTCCGCCAACGCTCCGGCCCTGTTCAGCCAGGACTCGAGGAACCATCTTCTGCTGGCGCCGTTCTTCGTGGTGGACGGTCCGGCCGGCCATCTCCGCTTCCCTCCGCCCGACGAGAAAACCCGCTGGGATTTTTTCGAACGCGTCGGGGCCCAGGAGAGCTTCCTGCTCTTCCTGACCGAATCCAGCGGCAGCCCCTCGGGAAACTGACCCGAGTCCCGGCTTTCGACCATCCTGCCAGGGTGGAATGGCTACCCCGCGCCCGCCCAGGCCATGGCCAACCTGGCTACAGGGCCACTTCCGATGGGGTCCAGGCAGGGTGCGCCCGAGGTGACCGCCAGACGGCCGAGTTCCCCCCACTCCGGACGGTTGAGGGTTTCGCAGTACATCTCGGATCCTGGACCGTCATCGGTCACATTGGAGGCGTGCATCAAGGAACAGGAACAGGCCGCCGCGCAAGACCCGGTACCATTGCTCGAGCGTGGGGAGGACCCGTTCCCTATCGAAGCGGTCGTCGCCAGCCAGGTTAGCGGGGGAGGTGGCCATGGCGGTTTCAGGCCAGGGTTCGCCGCGGTCGAGGACGGGAGCCCACATGAGCAGACAGGTCCGCGTAGCGAGGTCGCGTCGTTCCAGTTGCCCGTTGGTCCGATGCAGGAACCGATCGAGGAAGGCGGGGAATCGATGGCGGCCCCGCCATTGCCGGAGGATCTGGGTGAGACCGCAGAGGTCGGCCTGGCGCGGCAACGGCACCACCAGCACCAGCCCGCCCCGGGGTGGGCCCTGGCGGGGCCAGAGATCCCACACCATCAGACCGTATCGCCCCCGGTGGATCACCGGCAACGCCCGGCCGCGGAACTCCTCGGTGAACAGGTCGCCGGTGATGGCATACCCGAACTGCAGTTCCAGGCGCTGGTCCCAGGTGCGGCTGCCCAGCCGGCTGGGCTCGCCCCGGCGCTCGCGGGCCAGCTCGGCGAACAGGCCGGCCATCAGGAATCGGTCGGCGGTGGTCAGGCCAGGGCCCGCCCGCAGCGGGGCGCCGCCTCGCGATCGGCCGGTTCGAAATCGGCCAGCCACAGGCGGGGAGCCGGCAGGCCTGCCAGGCAGGCGTGGTCGCTGAACCATAGAAGGGCGAGCGGCAGGAAGGACAGGATCAGGGCCAGTACACGGGTCCAGCGAACCTGCCACCAGGGGGCGAAACGGGCCATGGGAACGATCAGGGGGCCTCCGGCATGTCGCGCAGCAGCTCCCGCAGGTCATAGCGCACGTACGGGCCGTCGGCGGCGGGAATGCCGTCGCCGGCGTTGGCGATCCAGGCTTCCTGGCGGGACGGCACGAACAGGCAGTTGTGGAGGTTGCTCCGCATGGCGACCGGCCGGTCCATCAGCCGGAGGGCGGAGGTGGCGGTGAACGTGCCGTGGCCGGCGATGACCCGGTGCCGCAGCTCCTTCAGGCGGCCGCCGGCCGACAGGACGACGGCGTCGATGATCCCTTCCCCCAGCATCGGGTGGCTCTGCCCGGGGCCGAGGAACTCAATCCTGTCCGGGGTGGCCCGCACGGCCACGGCGTCGGGGACCTTGCCATCGGCGAAGACGTAGAAGTATTCGCAGGTGCGTGGGCTGCTGGCCCAGAGGGCCTTGACCTCCTCGAGCGTGCCGCACTCGGCGAGGGCGCGTCGCATCAGGGTGCACATCGGGGCTCCATCCCACTGGGAGCGCCCGCCGCCGCCCATCTCGCCCAGCGAGATGCCGGCCTCGTTCATGCCACTGACCGAGCCCTGCAGGCCGGCGTAGCCCGCGTTGAGGAACCCGTGGCCGTCCTTGGGCTTGACGACGAACGCCACTGCCACCTGCTGCAGGCCGATCTCGGTCATGTAGTCGAGCACGCGGCCGTGGTAGAGGGCGCCGTCGGCGGTGGCCCGCCCGAACAGGGCGAACCCCGAACAGTGGAAATACTCGGGGAAGATGCTCGACAGGCGTAGTTCATCCCAAGTCAGGTCGGGGCAGGCCGAGGCGATCGCCTGCAACTCCTCGAGATGGGCCGCCGGGATGTGCGGGCTGCAGCGCCGCCACGCGTCCTCGAGTTCGTCGGGAAACCATTTCCCCTTCTCGAGCGTGGCGACGAGGCCGACCAAGTGCAGGGTCGAGTCGACGGTGCGCCGGATCTCGCGGGCCAGTAGGCGGCCGTGGGCCGTGCCGATCTCGGTCGGGGTGCCGGCCAGCCGCACCAGGATCTGCCCGTCGTGGTGGCGCAGCTCGCCGTGCGGCACGCGGGCGGGCTCGGGACGGGTCAGCACGGTCGGGCCGGGGAACTTCACCGACAGGGCCCGGGCCAGGCCGCGGAAGAGCATGCGCTCGAGATCGGCGCGGGGGACCCGCGCGGTCCGGAAGGTGCCGGCTGGGGTGGGCGGGGCGGGGGCGTCCTCGGGCAGGGCGGCCAGGGTGAAGGCCGACAGGCCCGCCAGGCCGTGCGCTCCGTTCGACAGGTGCAGGGCCAGCCAGGCCCGGCCCTCCCGCGGAACCACCAGACGCGCTCCACCTGCCAGCTGCCAGCTCCAGGTTGGACGGTTCGCCTCGTCTTCCGGCACGAGCGTCAGGGATGGCAGCACCAGGCGTCGCAGGCCTGTCTCGAGCAGGGTGGGCCCTAGGAAGGCCAGGAACGGATGGAGGCTGGTCTCGGGGGTGACCAGCCGGCCCAGCAGGCCGGGGCCGGCCAGGCTGGGGGCGTCGCTGGCCAGAGGTCCTTCCCCGAGGAAGGCAACCCCGGCTCGCGGCAGGATCAGCGACGTCTGGTCGGGGTGTCGGGCCAGGAAGACCTCGCGCCAGGGGCTGTCGA
This sequence comes from Candidatus Ozemibacteraceae bacterium, assembly GCA_937998695.1. Classification (GTDB taxonomy): domain Bacteria; phylum Muiribacteriota; class Ozemobacteria; order Ozemobacterales; family Ozemobacteraceae; genus Ozemobacter. The sequence goes on along the minus strand of CALLCO010000194.1, from coordinate 7,536 downwards.
GCCGCAGGATCCAGACCTCGGGGTCGAGCCGCCGAATGGTCAGACGATGGATCTTCGCCCCGGTGGGAACGGCCCCGCTGGCCGGCTCGGCGCGGAAGTCGAGCAGGCCGGCGGCCTCCTCGGCCGCCGCGGTCAGGCTGAGGCCGAAGCGGGGACAATCCTCGAGCAGAGGGCGCAGCAAGTCGAGGCCGACCTGGATCAGCCGCGCCTCGGCCGGTGCTGCGGCCAGGGAGGGCAGGGCGGTTCCGGCCAGCCCGGCCAGGAGGATGACCATGAGAAGACGAGCCGCATTCCCCCCACCGTGGAATGACCGCCGCGGCGGGATTTCATGGCCGGAGGCGAGGGCCCTTCTTCGTCCTTGGCTGGGACCGGTCAACCGTGAGGGCGGGGGGAGGTGCCGGGAGACTGGCTCCGCTGGCCGGGGTCCGAAGGAAGGAGCGACCAGCCGGGCCCCCCCGGCCACCCTGCCAGCCAAGTGCCCATAGGGGAGACAAAATCGGACCCAAAAGTGCAAGTTATTCATTTTGTACTTCCAGTGAAAAGGTGAGATACGCGGTCGGCGCCGCCCCGATGGGAAGGCAGGGAGCCTCGCCGCGGCCAGCCCATGCCGAATGAAGCAAGAAGGAGGTCATGGCGGGCCCTCCGGGGTGGTCACCGGTCCGGTGGACCGGGTCAGGAGGATCACCGTCATGTCGTCGGGTTGCGGGGCGCCGTGCCGGAACTTGACCAGCAAGGGAAACACCAGGAAGCACAGGCAGAAAAACGCCCACCGTAAAAATCGCAGCGCTCCGCCGATCGCTCCGCCCATCGCTCCCCTTTCCGGGGTCGGAGGCCGGTCCTCGTGACCTCACAGACCCGTCCTGATTCTACCACAAGGGGCGGGCGCTTCTTGGAGGCTTCCCGGGAGGAATCGATCGCCGACGTCTGGGCTGAGGCGTCCCGGATTTCGGCTCCGCGGTTCCCTCGGATTGGGGAACGACTGGCCAAGCCGTTGGCCAATCCCAATGGCAGAGACTGGACGAGGGGGAAGGGGTCCTTGCGCGGGAGAAGCCTTGCAGGTATCATGCACTCCCCCGTCGTGGCTGCTCCACGTGGGGAAGAATTGCCTCACGAGGTGGGAACCGTGCGATTACCCGTCCTGGGTCGGACCCTGGTCATGGTTCTGGTGGGTTTTACTCCGATCGGCCTGGCCGCGGATGACACGCCCACCGGGGGTGGCCTTCTGGCGTCAGCCACGGCCGTGACGGGGGAGTCGGTGACGTCCGGCTTGTCCCTTGGGCAGGCTGTACGTGAGGCCTTGCAGGCCAACCCCGACCTGGCGGTGGTGCGGGCCCGGCTCGAGGCGGCCCGGGCGGGGGTCGACGGGGCGCGGGCCGCCTTCTTCCCGAAGCTGCAGGCGACCGTGCAGTACAGCGAACGCGAATACTCGCCCTCCTCGCTCGGCACCGTCGTCGGACCAGCGGCGGGCGGGGGCGGGACCCGCACCAGTCTCGTCCAGACCGACGGGATCACCTTCCAGATGCCGATCTACACCGGGCAACGCACTACCCTCGCCCTGCGGCGGGCCCGGGCCGGGGAGCGCAAGGCGGAGAGTGACCGGCGCGGCGTCGAAAGCGACGTGATCGCCCTGACCATCGAGGCGTTTCTCGGGGTGCGGCGCGCCGCCGAACTGCTGGTCAGTGCCCGCGAACGCGCCGATGCGTTGGCCGCCCACCGGGAACTTGTCCTGCGGCGGCTCGAGGTAGAACTGGCCCAGAAGACCGACCTCCTCAAGGCCGAGGTCCAGCTCGAGACCGCCCGGGAAGCCGTTCTGCTGGCGGAGAACGCGCTGGTCAACTCCGGGCACGTGCTCAACCAGATGATGGGACGCCCCGTGGAAACCCCGGTCACCGTGGCCACCGCCTCCCTCGATCTGGCGGTGCCCGACCTCGATACTCTGCGCCAGGGGCTCGAGACGGACAACCCGACCCTGGTTTCCCTGCGCCGGCAGGTCGAGGGGCTCGACCAGGCGGTGCGTCTCGAGCGGGCCGGGCACCGACCCACCCTCACCCTCAGCGGGTCGCGCACCCGCACCGGCAAGGACTGGCCGCCGACCGACCCCAATTGGGCGGTGGCCGCTTCGTTCGACTGGAAGCTGTTCGATGCCGGCCAGCAGCATGCCCGCGTGGCCGAAGCCCAGGCCCGGCTCGCCGAGGGCCGGGCCTTGCTCGACAAGACCCGGCAGGCTCTGCTGGTCCAGGTGCAGAGCGCCTGGCGGCAGTACCGCACCGCCGCCACCCGGATGGACGTCACCCGCCAGGCCTTGGAACTGGCCCGGGAGGAAGTTCGGCTGTCGCGTCTGCAGGCGGAGGAGGGGTTGATCACTCTCACCGACCACCTCGACACGCAGGCCGAGTACACCCGCGCCCAGGTGTCGCACATCATTGCCATCTTCGATCGCACCCTGGCCGCCCTCCGTCTGCTGCAGCTGGCGGGGCGGCTCGACCCTGCCTTCGTCGAGCGCCTGTGACCATGAGGGTGGGAGGAGGGAGGTTTTGGGGGCCCGGTTTTCGCGGCTTGCCGGCACCCAGCCGGAGGTGGCCGGCCCGGCGTGAGGCCCCTGGCGGCTCGCTTGCCCCCCTCTGGCGGTTGGCATCGCACGTCGGAGGCGGTGGCGCTGCCGACGGCCGGCCGGCTGCCGATTCTTCCCTCTGCCCGACCGGGTTGGCCTGCTGGCCTGGGAGGACCACACGATGATCTATCGCAACCTGATTTCCTTGGCGATCGGCCTGGCCCTGGTCTTCGCCGGGATCTTCGTCAACCAGCGGTTGGCCTCCCTGCGCCAACCCCCGGTGCAGCGCCCCGAGACCGCCGCCGTCCCCCTGGTCGAGGCGCTGCCCCTGCGGGCCACCACCGAGCCGTTGGTCATCCGTGGGTTCGGCACCATCCGGGCCCGGGTGGCCGCCGCCCTGTCCGCCGAGGTGGCCGGCCGTGTCGTCTTCCGGCACCCCGGCTTCGAGACGGGCGGCGAAGTCGAGGCCGGGCAGGTCCTGGTCAGGATCGATCCCGATTCGTATCGCCTGCAGGTCGAGCGGGCCGAAGCCTTGCTGGCCCAGAATCTCGCGCAACAGGCCAGCCTCGAGGACGAGATCGCCGGGGCCCGCGCCAGCCTGGCAGTCTCGTCGGCCGCGGTGCTGCTGGCCCGGCGGGAGGCGGCCCGTTTCGAACGCCTGGCGCAGGAGAGTGCCACCTCCCGGTCGCAGGCCGACAAGACCGAGGCGGCCCTGCAGGCCGCGCTCGCCGCCGAAGTGCGCGACCAGAACAGCCTGCGTCTCGCCCTCGGCCGCCGCCCCGGGTTGAAGGCCGCCGAACACCAGGCCCGGACCGCCCTCGCCGAGGCCCGCCTCGCTCTCCAGCGAACCGAGATCGCCGCCCCCTTCTCCGGACGCATCGATCGTCGTGACATCGAGGCGGGGGAATACGTCACGCCCGGCAAGGTGGTGGGCGCCTTGCACGACCCTTCGACGTTCGAGGTCCGCATTCCGGTCGCCCTCTCCGATTTGCCGTGGTTGTATGCCAAGACCGACAGCCCGGGCCCCAGCCCGGCCACCGGCCTGGCCAGGGGGGCAGCCGGGGGCGGTCCCACGCTGGAACGGCGAGATGCCGACGTCCTGCTCTGCCTGCCTGCCCGTGGCGTCGCCGCCGCCTGCTGGCGGGGCCGCGTCGAGCGGATCGCCCAGGGCGTCACCGAGCGGACCCGCACCGTCGAGGTGGTGGTGGCCATCCCGCTGTTGCCGCCGGTGACGGGCGAGGCACCGCTTCCCCTCATGCAGGGGATGTTCGTCGAAGTGGCTCTGCAGGGCCGCCCGGTCGAAGGGGTCTATCGCATCCCGCGCGGGGCGGTCTCCAACCGTGATACGGTCAATCTCCTGCGGGAGGGCCGGCTGCGGGTGACGCCCTGCGAGATCCTGCGCTACGATCGCGACGATGCGTTCGTGCGCTTTCCCACGCAGGCGGGCGACCGCCTGATCGTTTCGCCCCTGCCCAGTCCGGTCGACGGGATGCCCCTGCAGACGGCCACCGCCGCCGCTGCGGCAGAGCCGTAACCGGGCCGGGGAGTCGTCATGGCCGTGCTGCGCTGGTGCATCAACAACCCGGTGGCCGTCAACCTGCTGGTCGTCTTCCTGGTCATCGCCGGGGCGCTGGCCCTCGACCGCATGCCCCGCGAGCTGTTTCCGACCTTCTCGCTCGACCGGGTCATGATCTCGGTCGTCTTTCCCGGAGCCAATCCCGAGGAGGTCGAAGAGGGAATCTGCATCAAGATCGAGGAGGCCCTGACCGGCCTGGCCGGCATCAAGCGGGTCTCCTCCACGGCGCGCGACAGCGTCGGCACGGTCATTGCCGAGCTCGAAGCGGGCGAGAACATCGACCGGGTCAAAGACGAGATCGAGACCCGCGTCAACGGCATCAACACCTTCCCCCGCGATGCCGAGAAACCCGTGGTCAAGAAGCTCGAACTGGTCCGCCAGGTGCTGCAAGTGGCGGTCTCCGGCCCCCTCGACGAGGCCGGTTTGCGCGACCTGGTCGAGGCGATGCGCAAAGACCTTCTGGCCATGCGCGAGATCTCCCAGGTCACCCTCGACGGGGTGAAGAATTTCGAGATTTCGCTCGAGGTCTCCGAGGCCCGGCTGCGGGAATTCGGCCTGACCTTCGACGAGGTGGCGCGCGCCGTACGCGCCAACAGCCTCGACCTGTCGGGCGGGGTGGCCCGCACGGCGGCGGGCGAGATTTTGCTGCGGGTCAAGGGGCAGCGCTACGTCCGGCGGGAGTTCGAGGACATCGTCGTCCGGTCCGAGGCCACGGGGGCCGATGTGGCGCTGCACCAAATCGCCCGGGTCGTCGACGGCTTCGCCGACGAACAGCTGCAGGCCAGGTTCGACGGCCAGCCGGCCGCCTTCCTGGGGGTCTTCAAGACCGAAAACGAGGACATCATCGCCATCGCTCGCCGCGTCCGCGAGTATGTGCGTGAACGGCAAGCTACTCTTCCCGCCGGAGTGAAACTGGAGGTCATCAACGACCTGTCACGGGCGGTGAACGACCGCCTGAACCTGCTGAAGACCAATGGCCTGCAGGGTTTGCTGCTGGTCATCCTCACCCTCTGGTTCTTCATGAACGTCGAACTGTCGTTCTGGGTCGGGATCGGCATTCCCATTTCCTTCCTCGGCACCTTTCTGTTGCTGCATCTTCTCGGGCAGTCCCTCAACATGATGAGCATGTTCGGCTTGATCATGGCCTTGGGAATGATCGTCGATGACGCCATCGTCGTCTCGGAGAGCACCTATGCCCAGATGGAGCGCGATCCGGGCTTGACTCCCCCGCAAGCGGCCCTGGTGGGCACTTCCCGGGTCTTCTGGCCGGTGGTGGCCTCGGTCTCCACCACGGTCGTCGCCTTCCTGCCGTTGTTGGTGGTCACCGGCATCATGGGTAAGTTCATCGCCGTGTTGCCCATCACGGTCTCGGCCGCCCTGATCGTCTCCCTGATCGAAGGCCTCGTCTCCCTGCCCTGTCACCTGGCCCACCACCTCAGTCCGCCGCGGAAGGCCGAGGCGCGCGCGAGTCGGCTGCGGCGCTGGACGGAAGGGTTGATCCGTGGGTGCATCGAGGTGTACGGCATTGTTCTCAGGCGGGCGGTGACCTGGAAATACGTAACGGTGGGTTGTTGCATCTTCCTGTTGCTGGGCATGATCGGCGTGGCCCGAGCGGGATGGGTGCCGTTCGTGCTGTTCTCGCGCAACGATTCCGATGTCGTCCTGGCCCGGGTTTCCTTCCCCGAGGGAACTCCCTTCGCCGTCACCCGGGACGCCGTGAGCCGGATCGAAGCCGCACTGGCTTCGGTAAATGCCGACCTGACGCGGGAGTATGGCCTGGCCAGCGACGCGGTGCAGCACACCTACGCCATCGTCGGGCAATGGTCTGGCTTCGAACCCACCGCCGGGGCCAACCGCGGTGAGGTCACCGTGGAGCTGCTGCCCGGCGAAGAACGGGACTTCTTTTCAGGCGAGGTGCTGGCCCGGTGGCGGGCGGCGACGGGGGCCATTCCCGGCGCTCTCAGTCTGACCTTCGAGGAGCGCGAAGGCGGGCCCGGCGGCAAGCCGATCGAGATCCAGTTCCGGGGCGACTCGTTTGCCGCGCTGCGCGGGGCGGTCACCGATCTCAAGCACCATCTCGGCACCTTTCCGGGCGTCTACGACATCCAGGACAACTTCAAGGCGGGCACCACCGAACTGCGGCTGGACCTCAAGCCCTCGGCCCGCTCGCTCGGACTGACCCTGTTCGACCTGGCTTCGCAGGTGCGGCACGCCTTCTACGGCAACGAGGCCCTCCGGTTGCAGCGTGGCCGGTTCGACGTCAAGGTGTTCATCCGCTACACCCAGGAGGAACGACGCTTCCTGTCGAGTCTCGAACAGATGGTGGTGCGGACCCCGGGCGGGGCGGAGATTCCGCTGTCCGAAGTGGCCGACGTGCGGCTGACCGAGGGGACGTCGGAGATCAAACGGGTGGACGGCCAGCGGGTGATCCAGGTGCTGGCCGATGTCAACGAGCGCCAGACCAACGCCGCCGCCATCAGCAACACCCTGGTCGAATCGGGCTTCCTGCCGGGGCTCGAACGGCGGCATGGGGTGACCTTCGCCTTCGAGGGCCAGAAGAAGGAGAGCATGGAATCGCTGCAGGGCCTGCGCACCGGTTTCCTGATCGCCCTGCTGGGCATCTACATCATCCTGGCCACCATATTTTCGTCGTATGTACAACCAATAATCATCATGGTGTCCATTCCCTTCGGCATCATCGGCGCGCTGCTCGGCCACTGGGTCATGGGGTATCCGCTGACCATGATGAGCATGTTCGGCCTGGTCGCGTTGAGCGGGATCGTGGTCAACAACGCCCTGCTCATCATCGACTTCATCAACGAGGGTATCAATCGTGGCCTGCCCCTCGAGGCGGCCGTGGTCGAGGCCGGCCAACAGCGCATCCGGCCCATCTTGCTGACCTCGCTGACCACCATCTTCGGGGTGTCGAGCCTGATGTTCGGGCAGAGTTTCCAGGCGCAGTTCCTCATTCCCATGGCCATCTCGCTGGCCTGGGGATTGTTCGTCTCGACGTTCACCACCCTGTTCCTTGTCTCTTCCCTGTATGTCGTGTTGATGGAATGGGGGGCCCTCCTTCTTTCGTTCTGGCGCTGGCGCTGGATCACCGCCGATGAGATGCTCGAGGGCATGCGCCCGGTCCTGGCCGATCTGCCGCGAGCCGACGAGGACTGAATGCTCCGGCCCGGTGGCAGGATTTGGCAACTGGCCGTCCGGGGATGGGTGGGCCATCCGGGGTCCTTCCACGACAACGCCCGGCGATGCGAGCCGGTTGCGGTTGAGGCCGTCCGGTAATGGTGGGTGGGGGCCACCCGGGGTCCTTCCTTCGCGTTCTTGAGTTCGCCTTACTCCAGGATCTTGGGGCCGGCTGGCTTGGCAGGTGGGGGCGGCGTGACGGGCGGGGCGCCGGGCA
>CALLCO010000193.1 GCA_937998695.1 Candidatus Ozemibacteraceae bacterium | reverse complement strand
ATGGCCTCGGGTTCGGCTCGATTCGTCGTCCGAACCTCGCAGAATCGCCATCCATGGCGATCTGCGAGGCGCGAGGCCATCCTGGCCTCGCGAGACGTCGAATCGGCCTCTCCCTCGGACCAATCCGTCCTGCTCCATGTGTGTCTTCCGGCGAATCAGGCCCCAGGGTGAATGTTTTAAATGCGGTAGTCATATTAGCGGCTCCAAGGCGGCTGGCGCCGTTCCTGCGAGTCGCCCTCTATCTGGTCCTCACCTGGTTCAGCGTCTCGGCTGGCTGGGCCCAGGACGAGCCCGAGGAGCTTCCCCCGCCACTCCAGGTGCTGGTGATCGGTAATCTGCAGGGGGCGACGGTCGGGTTCGGGCGCCCTGGGCGGGTCGCCCCCGAAGGCCTCGCCGATTTCGCCGGGCCCGGGCGTCCTGGAATTCCCGGAAATCCCGGCACAGCCGAGGGGCCCGGTGATCCCGTCCCCGGCATTGCCTGGCAGACCCCTGAATTCGTCGAGACCTGGCGCCGGGAACCCCCCTGGGCGACGGTGGTCATCGCGGTCGGCAACGACCATTCCCTGCAGGCGCCCTCGACGTTTCTGGCCCCCGGCACCCTCGAGGACACCCTGATCGACGCCTGCCACCCGGACGTGCGCGCGCTCGGTCCGCTTGATCTGATCCCGTTCCGGCGCGGGGGAAGCTTGCCCCCCGCCGTGTGGCGCCGCCTGTGGTCAAACCCACGCGGGGTCGATGATTCCCGCCCCCCCGCCTTTCCCGCCCTGCAGAGGTTCGAGGCAGCCGGTCGGCGGGTGGCGGTGCTCTGCCTGATCAGCGAAACCCGGCTGGACGACCTACCGACCAGGGACTGGGGCATCGAAGGGGCGGAAAACCCCGCCCGTTGCCTGCGCCGGCTCCGGCCCGAACTGGCTGGAAGCGATGTGGTGTTCGTGGTCTGCCACCTGACCGCCACCGATCTGCGGGAGGTGTTGGCCGAGGCCGACCCCCGCCTGCGGTTCCTGGTCGTCGAGCCCGGCCCCGATGATCCCGATCCACCCCGCGACCTGGGGAACGGAGGAATCGCGGGCAAGACGGGCACCCGCCCGCGTGGAGCCTCCGGGGCGCGCTGGTTCGCCACCAGGCCTGACTCTGGCGCCAGCCTCCCGACAGAGCCAACGGAGACCGCTGATGAAGCCGATTCCCGGCAGCCTGCCCGGCCCGGCCGCCTTAGCCCGGCCGGCCGGGCCCCGGTGGTTCTGCCCCTGCCCGGATCGGCCCGACTGCCACGATTCACTCCCCTCCCCTCCGACCGGTTCCAACCGGCTTCCGGATTCGCCTCAAACGACGGCCCATCGCCCCGTCAGACCTCGGGTTCCCGCTCCCAGCCCTCCGCCCCCGGCTCCCTGACCGCGCGCCGCCCACCTTCCCCCTCGCCGAACGAAACTGGGCCGGTCTGGTTCATCCCCCCGTATGGAGCAACGGTCACCGCCTACCGACGCGAACGACGGGAAGGTGCCCCAGACTGGGAACGATGGCACCGTATCCCCCTCGACCTCGCCCGCCCCGACACCGCCGGGTCGGCCCGCGCCGCTCCGCACCTGGCCGCCTTCACCAAGGACTGGCGCACCCCCCGGTTCTACCTGAACCTGGCCGAACTGCCGGCCGGCACCCTGTACCGCCTGTCCCCCGACTTCCATGCCCGTCTGGTTCGCGAGAGCGGCCGGTCTGATCTGGCATTGGTCGCGCTGGCCGACGAACGGCCCACCGATCGGCGGGGTCTGACCCCCGAGCTTCTCTTCCCGCGCTTCGCCAACCGGTGGCTGCGCGAGGTCGAACTGTCGGGAACTGCCTTGCAAACGTTGTTTTTCGCCCTGGGACGTGGTACCTTTCCTCATAGGATCGGCCTGGCGGGGGCCTCGTGCACCTTCCTGGGCGGGGTGCCCCACCGGTGGTCGGTCCAGGGCAACCCCGTCGTCGACGGGAGAAGGTACCGGGTCATGCTGGATTCCCTCCTCTACCCCGATCCCGTGCTGGCTCCGGCCCTGGCCGGAGCCCGGCCGTCGGGCCGGCGCGGCCTCACCCTCTGGGATGCGTGGCTCGACCTTCTTCCCCAGACCGCCCACGGGGCCCCAATCGCGGAAGGAGACCGGCGATGAGCCGACAAACCGCCATGAGCATCACTTCCCTCATTCTCCTCGCGTGGATCATCCTGTGTTGCTGCCCGCGGGCCGTCGAGGCCCAGACCGCCCTGCAAGCCGAGGGAACGCGAACCGCTCCGGCCAGCTGGACCCCCGACCCCGAGATCACCGCCCTGCTGGCCAGCGATCCGGGCCTGCTCGACCGCCAGCTCGACCTGGCCATGCGGAAGGTGTTGAAAGACCCCGCCTCGCTCTCGATCACCATCATGTCCCGTGACCCGGTGGCCCGCAGTCGCGGCTTCCTCGACCAGGTGAGCATCCGCGAGCAACGCGGCAACGTCGACAACCTGATCCTCGACAAGGCCGACATCGATTTCTACGAGGTCCAGCTCGACACCACCAAGCTCATGCGGGAAGCCAAGATCGACACCGTCTCGGTCAAGAACATCAACATGGATGTCATCATCCGGGAGGCCGATCTCAATGCCTTCCTGGCCGGCAAGGCGAAGAGTCTCAAGGTGGACAACCCCCGGATCGAGCTGCACCCCGGCCGCATGGAACTGGAAGGCTCGACCCGCTACTCGTTCATGAAGGTCAAGTTCTGGGCGGCCGGCGGATTCGAGGTGGTCGATTCCCGCGAGATCTGGTTCCACGCGCGCAAGATGAAGATGAACAACCTGGCCATGCCACGGGCCTTCATCGGGTCGATCGTCAAACGGATCAACCCCGTCCTAAATCTGGACAAGTTCCCGTTCCGTTTGAACCTCAAAGAGATCAGAATCGAGCGGGGGGCGCTCCACTTCACCAGTTTCCGCCAGGATCGTTGAGCGCGGCCGTCGCCGCCGCCCTTCTCAGGGCTCTTCGGCCCCCGCCGGTCGGAAAGGGGTCGGTCATGCGTCGTCTGGCTTTCGTTGGCATCGTCTGTTGTCTGGTGGGGTTGGCCGTGCCGCTCGTAGGGCGGGAGTTCCGCGTCGACACCTGCTGTGAGCCGGCCAGCCGGGTCGAGGTCGAGGTGGTCGGCGACGAACGGGGCACCCTTCCCCTGTTCTGGCCCGAGCGGGGCGGCCGCTGGGACAGCGGCTTCCTGCAGGGCACCGTCGAGGCCCGGCCGGGCGAGCGCTACCGGTTGCGCATTCGCAACCGCACCGGAGGCCGGATCGGCCTGGTCGTCGCCGTCGACGGGCGCAACATCATCTCGGGCGTTCGGTCGTATCTGCGGCCGTCCGAGAGCATGTATGTGCTCAACCCCGGACAGACCGGCGTCTTCCACGGCTGGCGCACCGGCCTGAGCCGCGAGAACCGCTTCTACTTCACCTCAGCGGCAGATTCGTACGCCGGCGCCTGGGGAGACACGTCGCGCCTGGGCACGATCGAGGTGGCCGCCTTCCAGGAGCGGGTGCGTTTCCGGCGCCTGGAACCGTCGCCCTGCCCGCCTTGCTTCGACAAGGCGAAGGGGAAGGTCGCGCCCTCGGTGGCCCAGGAAAGCCGGGCGGGCTGCGTCATGCCCGAGCGCGATTCCCGCCCCGGCACCGGATTCGGGGAAGAAGTCTTCTCGCGCGTGCAGGAGATCGAGTTCGAGACCGAGTCCTTCCCCGTCGAACGGCAGGTCATCCGATACGAGTGGCCGGGAAGCCGGCGACGCTACGAACCTCCGCCGCGCTACCTGCCCGAGGACGACCGCTCCGGCTTCACCCCGCCCCCGCCCCGGCGATGAATCCGCCGGGCGAGGTCACGATCCCCGTTTGATCAGACCGGCGGCCGCGAAGTATCGTGGTCCCGTTCGGAATTGACCTTTGCACAGGGGAGCAGGTCTCCCCGACGGCTCGCACGGTCCGACCAGCCGGCATCGTTCCCCACCACCCTCCGACCCACGCGGTCCGTTCATTCGGCCAGGGCCCCAACCCGGGCGGCCATGACGAAATCGTTCTGGTGCAACCCCTTGATTTTACCTGTGCGGAACCGAACCTGGCAGAACCCCCACCCCACCGTCAACACGGGATGATGCCCCTCGGCTTCGGCCACCTCGCCGACCCGGTTGGCAAATGCCAGGGCCCGGGCGAAATCGGGGAACTTGAACGTGCGCTGCAGGGCGGTGGCCTCGTCGACCAACTCCCACCCTGGCACCTGTGGTAACAGGGCCTGGGCCTCGGCAACGGTCATGGGCGGCACTCCACCCTGGCAGGGAGAACACTTCAGATCACACAGATTCATTCTGACCTCCATTCGATCACCAACCCCCTCTTGCGCCGTGCCTTCTCCCCACCCTGCCCCTCTCAACTCCTCAGAAGCCCAGGGCTCCGCCCTGTAAGACTTGCTACAGGTCGAGCATGCGCTGCAATGCCAGGCGGGCTGGTTCGCGCACCTCGTCGGCCACCCGCACCACATTGACCCGGCCAGGGTTCTCGAGCACGTGCAGCAGGTCACGCGGGCTGTTCTTGTACATGTTGGGACACATCGACGAGACCAGCGGCAGGATCGTCCGGTCGCGGTACTGGCGGGCCAGCCGAGTGATCAGGTTGATCTCGGTGCCGACGATGATGGTCGAGCCGGGGGGGGCGTTCTCGATGTAGCGTACGATGAACCCCGTCGAGCCGGCGGCGTCGCTGGCCGCCACCACCTCGTGAACGCACTCGGGATGCACTACCACCAGCGCCCCGGGGTGCGCCTGCCGCGCCTGGGCGACATGGGCGGGCGAGAACCGGGTATGGACGTGGCAATGCCCCTTCCACAGAAGAACGCGCGCCTGCCGCAACGCCTCCCGGGTATTGCCTCCCAGTGGGAGCACCGGGTCCCATAGGGTGATTTCCTCAGGCGGGATCCCCTGGGCCAACGCGGTGTTGTGTCCAAGATGCTGGTCGGGCAGGAAGAACGTCTTCGGGCGTTGCTGCAAGGCCCAGGTCAGGGCCTTCCCCGCATTGGCCGAGGTACAGATCAGACCGCCGTGCAAGCCGCAGAAGGCCTTCACCTCGGCCCGGGAGTTGATGTAGGTGACCGGCAGGAACAGCTCGTCGGGCCGGCCAAGCTCGGCCAACTGCACCCAGGCACTTTCCAGTTCTCCGAGCGAGGCCATGTCGGCCATCGGACAGCCGGCGTCGAGATCGGGCATGACGACCGTCTGCTCGGGGCGGGTCAAAATGTCCGCTGACTCGGCCATGAAATGCACGCCGCAGAAGACGATCAAGCGGGCGTCACTTCCCGCCGCCTTCTTTGACAACTCGTAGGAATCCCCCCTGACATCGGCAAACCTCACCACTGCCTCGGTCTGATAGTGGTGTCCCAGCACGAGGGCGTCACCGCCCAAGGCAGCCCGCGCCGCGGAAATTCTCGCGAAGACCTCCTCGTCGGTTAGGTCCAGGTAGGGCTCGGGGGATGAATTCGGCATGGTCGTCTCTCTTTCCGGGGCCCGCCACGCCAGGCAGGCACCCCAACGTGGTTCAGGCCCGGTGGTACCAGTCCTGGCAGGGGCCGCAGGGCCACTCTTCAGGGAAATCCAGGGCCAGGTGACGGCGCCGGAACTCGCGCGCCCGCTCCCCCGCCCACACCTCGGCCGCTGTCTGTTCGCGCAGGGTGCCCAGCGGCCACTTCCCCTCGTAGTCGAACGGACAGGCGGTCACGGTGCCGTCCCACAGCACGTGCAATCCCTGCAGTGCATGCAGGCACGGGCGCCGCTTCACCGGACAGAAGCGGGTTTCCCCCAACCACGGGATCTGGCCGAGGTAATCGCTGAACCCCAGGATCTGCGCCCACTGGGCCCTGTCCGGTGGGTTGGTCAGGGGCCACCGGAAGAAATGCTCCTTGAACACCGGGGTGCCGACCTTCTGCCAATACTGCAGGAAGGCGCGGGCCGCCCCTCCGTTTCGCTGGTGCTTGACGAAGCTGAACCCCAGGTCGGGGAACTCGTCGGGGGCCGCGACCTTGCGTTCCGAGGCCCAGGCGATGAACTTCTCCATCGCCACCCAATCGCAGCCCGGCCGCACCGCCTCAAACCCCTGCCGTTCGACCGCATCGACACTCAGGCGAACCTGGGTCAGGGCCGTCCAGGGGAAGGAGTCGGGCGGCGACACCGACAACGACGTGCACAACAGCGTCGGGCGGCCGCGCAGCGCCTCGACCATCTCGGCCACCCCGGGGTTGGCCAGGGGTTCCCCCATACCGCTCAAGACAAAGCGCCCGTCGAAGTCCGGCCCCAGCCCATCGACATACTGCCAGAAGGCGGGGGCGGGCATGTCGCCCCGCGGACGTTGCATGACGGGCTGCGGGCACCCGACGCAGCGGGCGTCACACCGATTGGTCGGTTCGATCACCACCCGGCGCGGGCCCTGATCGCACCAGTGGGTCTCCCAACCCGAGCGGTGCAGCCAGGTGACATAGTCGAACTCGCGGCGGGCGAAGTCACTTCCCTGCGAGCGCTCCAAGGTGGTCCAGGTGCGGCGGCTCACCAGGCGCAGGTCGGCCGGCAACCGGGGCCGGTCGCGCGGCGCGTGGAACTCTCCGATGGGGAAGGTGTAGAGAGGTTTACGCAGGATCCAGGTCAGACCGCCGGCGGTCGCCATCAGGTCGGGATGGCTGGCCTGCAACCCCTGCAGCAGTTCGGCCTCGAAGACCGACCAGTTGGCTCCCAGGACCCGGTCAAACGACAACGTGACGTTGAACCCCTCACGCCGGTGCAACGCCAGGCTCGCCTCGATCCCTGCGCGATCGACCAGCAGATTGGTCAGGGGAACAATGATCAGCTGCTTCCATTTCCGACGGCGGGTCAGTTCGGCGAGCGGTCCGCCCGCCCAGCTTCCCAGCCCGGCGTCGTCTTCCATGCCCCACCGCTCGGGGCACATCCACCAGGGCAGGGGCTGAACCTCGGCCCAGGGGTAGGTTTCGACCTCCAGACCCAGGCCCAGGGCCTGCTCCAGCAGACCGGCCTCCTCGGGTCGGTCAGGCACGAGCACCACCGGCCCCTCGATCCCGGGAATGCCGGCGAACCGCCCCTTGAAGATGGCCAGGGGGGGCCCGGCCATGCCCAGCGGGGCGGTCAGATCGAGCGCCGGGCGCCATCGGGGGCGATACCCATCGCCCCAGATCACCAGACCGACCGTCATCTTCCCTCCTTGGGCGGGCTCGCCAGGCCCACAACAAGCGGTGAGCCCCCCGGAAAAAGGATACGGGGTCGGCGACGAATGTGCAAATGGTCGCCGACCCCACCGGCCCGGGGACACCCCCGGGGTCACGCCAGGATGTCGATGTTCTGGCCTTTTCCCTCTTCGGGAAGGGGCGTCACCGCCGCCTGCATCCCGACCTTGATCAGCTTTTTGGCCAGGTCGATACTCTGCGCCTGCCCGGCTTCCAGGATCTTCATCAGGTCGGCCACGGCGGCGGCCCCACCGGGCCCGCCCACCCCATTGACAGCCATGATCTCCACCCCCTTTCGCGTTCGCCCGCCGCTATGCCGCCACGTTCAGGCGCGGCTTGGGCGGCGTCGGCTGCCCGGGCGACCCGCTGTTCTTGGCGTGCAGGCGGATCGCCTCGGCCCACGTGTTGCGCAGATCCTCGATCAATGGCCGGATCTGCCGCATCGGCTCGGGATCTTTCTTGACATTGGCCTCGGCCAGTCGGTCAAGAAAGAAGATATAGAGGCGTTCGAGGTTGATGGCGATCTCCCCGCCCTGTTCCTTGTTCAGGGCGGTCATCAGCTCGGTGAAGATGGCCTGCACCCTGACCAGCAAATTGCTGATCTTCTCCATGTTCTTCTCGGCGAAAGCCTCCTCGGCCTGCCCCATGAACCGGAGAGCCCCGTCGTAGAGCATCAGGATGAGGTTCTCGGGGGTGGCCGTATCGATCTGGGTCTTGCGGTAGGTGGTGTTGGGGGGGGCGCCGCCCGTCATGCGACCACCTCCGCTCGGG
This sequence comes from Candidatus Ozemibacteraceae bacterium, assembly GCA_937998695.1. Taxonomy (GTDB): domain Bacteria; phylum Muiribacteriota; class Ozemobacteria; order Ozemobacterales; family Ozemobacteraceae; genus Ozemobacter. The sequence continues at coordinate 2,192 of CALLCO010000193.1, read as the reverse complement.
CGATGATCGCCCCGAGATCCTTGATGGCGCCGTCGAGCAGAGGCATCTGGTAGTCGACGAACCGGCCGTGCGCTTCGAAAAACTCCACCAGGCAGTCGAACCATGCCGAGCTCGGCGCATCTTGGCGGTTCATCAGTTTGCGCAGCTCCATGTGATGCCGGGTCAGAAACTTGGCCTGATGCACCAGAAACCACTGGAAGAGGGGTTGCGAACTGCCGACCCGCTCGTGCAAGGTCCGGGCATCTTCGAACTCGGCGCGGGACGGCCCGTCCAGCTGGGCCATCGGCTTCCCTTCCACCTTCTTCCCCACCCTTCGCAGTTTCTGGACCGCCCGCCGGCAGTTGGCATCCTGATGGGCCAACTCCCGGCGGACCCCCTCGAGCCACGCCCGCATTTCAGGCACTCTTGCCTGCACCGGCTCGGCCATGGCCCGGCCGAGTATGTCGGCAATGGGCGCCCCTTTGTGAAGGTACTGGTCGATCGTCTCCCGGAGGGACAGGATTTTCACATGGTTCGTCATCACCCCGCCCTCGGTGGCGTTGATGACGGTCCGGTCCGTTTGCTGCAGTTGATCTTCGAACCAGCCGCGGTACAAGTACATATTCTCGTCGGTGTACAAAGTCACCCCCGCGGCGTTGGTGAACCGGTGGGTGCCTCGACGCATGATGTATTCGAGGGTCTCCTGCTCGAGAGAGCTGTATGGATGCACCTTGTCGAAAAACACGTCGTCGGAGTACGAACCCCTGATGTAGAGCCGCCCATCCTGGAATGAGAGATCGAGTCCAACGAAGATGATGGGGTCACACCCCAGCCGTCGGGCCACGTCGAACGCCGTGGTCGCGATCGAACCCCAGCAGACGACCCGACCGATCGGCTCCCGCAGCGGTTCGAGCAGCGAACCCAGCCCCGACCCGAAATTCATGACCATCTGGGGCCCCCGGTACCGCTCCCGGATGTCGGGGCTGGTCATCGGCTCCAGCGCCAACCAGACGTCGGGCAGTTCCTCGACCCCGACGAAATCGAGGGAATTGAGATACGAAGGATCGCCGGCACAGACGATGTGCGGCCGCATCCCCCGCGCTACCATGGGCCGGAGCACCGTATCGGTGGCGATCAGCAGGAACCGGTCCTGCACTTCCCGCAGCAGGTGGAGGTTCTTCTCGAGCGACGGCCCCGCCGCCAGCACCACGCCCGGCACCCCGCGGAACTTGTCGAACAGTCGGCCCACCCCCGGAAGGGTCGCCAGGGCGGCGACGTTGCGGAAGGTGTTGGTATGGAAGTGGTGCCCCACTTTCATCATCGTTACCAGGTTGCCCTTCGAGCGGTTGGCCTGGAAACGGATTTTTTCCTTGAGCCGGGCGAAGAACTCGGGGAACCGGGCCATCGTCGGAGGATGCTCGATGATGGCCAATTGCTCCATGGCGGCCCAGTCAAGAGAGGCGCTCCAGGTGTCACCCACCTCCTCGGCGGTCTGCCCGACACACCACACGAACCGCGGGTCGGCCAGCACCGCTCGCAGATCGCGGGTGGCCAGAGCCAGCCGGAATACTTCCGGGTCGGGTTCGATGACGAAAACGAGCCGCTGGCCGGGGGCCTCCGCCATCCGAGCGAGGATCTGGTCGAGGATGTACCCAAGCCCGAGGCCGAAGACCAGGGCATGCGATTGCCCGGAATACGCGCTTTCGACCTGCTTCCGGGCTTCGCTGACGGGAGCATACCGGCTGTGGAAGGCGACCGGCTTCCCACCGGGATCAGTGATGATCAGGGTGGGTGCCCCATCCTTGGCGGGAACCACTTGGTAGGTGGCTTCCGCCTTGCCCGGCGGGGTACGGGCGAGGTGAACCGCCAGATGCGGATGCCGCATCAGGGCAAGGCGGTTCCCTTCCAGGCAGGCGGTGGTCATGATGCGCCCGTACCCTCCTTCCTACGCCAGGCGGGAATGGACTCAGGCCGTTGGCAGGCCCGCGAAAAACTCCTGGCAATCTTTGAACAGATCGGGAAATTCATACTCGAGCACATCCGCCAGGCCGACCCAGTCCTGGGTTTCCTGAGAGCCGCGGAGGGTACCGAGACATTCCTTGGCCTTGCCCAGGATCTGCTGCCGGCGCAGTTCCTTCCCCGACTCCTGCATGGCGGCCGCGAACCCGGAGGGAAGATTGGTGAGGAGGGTCGCCAGCCACTCGAGCCCATCG
>CALLCO010000192.1 GCA_937998695.1 Candidatus Ozemibacteraceae bacterium | reverse complement strand
CCTTGGGGGCCTTCCGGCACGCGGGGGAGATCGCCACGCCGGCCGAGGTGCGGCGGTTCCGGCCGTGCAGCGGGTTGTTGTTCCGGGCGTTCCTGAAGTGGCGGGCCTGGTGGCCGCCCGCCGCCCGTCGGTACTTCGTGGAACCGCGGGAATTCGGATACGCGCCCGGAGTCTGGGATACCCCGACCCCGGTCTACCTCGACGGCTACTGGCAGCATGCCCGCTATTTCTCCGACATCGCGGAGGTGGTGCGGAAGGATTTCACCTGGCGGGAGCCGGCTCGCGGGGTGAACGCCGAGGTGCTGCGCCAGATCGAAGCGGGACCTGCGGTGTCGATTCATGTCCGGCGCGGGGATTACGTCGAGAACCCGGCGATCGGGGCGTTCCACGGCGTGTGCGGTCTCGACTACTATCGGGCTGCCATCCGGCAGATGCGGGATCTGCTGCCGGACCCGGCCTTCTTCGTGTTTTCTGACGATCCGGCCTGGTTGGCGGCCGAGTTTCCCCGCGATGGCCGCATAACCCTGGTGACGCACAATTCCGGCGCGCAGGCGGCCGAGGATTTGCGCCTGCTGGCGGCCTGCCGGCATCACATCATCGCCAACAGTTCATTCAGCTGGTGGGGGGCGTGGCTTTCCGCCCAGCCCGGGCAGCTCGTGGTGGCGCCGCGGGCCTGGGTGCGCCAGCCCGGGGTAAACTGCCAGGGCCTCTACCGGCCGGAATGGATCACCCTGTAAGGGTGGCCCGGCTGTCGGGAATAGGGTGGGTGGCAAGAAAACCTGGTGCTTTAAGGGCCGCCAGCCGCTTTCTGGTGATCTGCCGGAAGCTTCATCCCGACGCTTGGCATCCCGCGCGGGTGGCGGGGTGACGGCAGGTGGGGAAGAGAGGGCCGGGGTTCAGGGCTTGTCCGGCGTGAGCAGGCTGCGGTAGCGGGCGAGGAGGTCGGCGGCCAGGTCGGCGGGGCGGAAATCGCGGAGGGCGCGGGCGCGGCCGGCGGCGCCGTGGCGGGCGCGCAGGGCGGGGTCGGCGAGGTAGCGGCGCAGAGCGGCGGTAAGAGCGGCTATGTCGCGGGGCGGGACGAGGGTGCCGGTGAGGCCGTCGACGACCGAGTCGATGCTTCCCGGGATGCGGGTGGCGAGCACTGGCTTGCCCATGGCCGCCGCCTCGAGGTGGGCGACGCCGAAGCCTTCGCGATAACTGGGATTGACGAGCAGGTCCATGACGGCGATGTGCTCGGGGACGTCGCGGCGCCAGCCGGTCAGATGAACCCGCGGATCGTCGCGGAGGCTTCCTTCTTCTTCGGGCGCCAAGGGATCGGTGGGCTCGAAGATGCCGACCAGAAGAAGATGGACATTGGGAAATTCGTCGCGAATCGTGCGCCAGGCGCGGGCCAGCTCGCCCATGCCCTTGTCGCGCACGACGCGGCCGATAAAGCCGACGACGAGGGCATCGGGGGGAATGCCGTAGCGGGCGCGTACCTCACGCTGCAGATCGGGGCCGTATCTGGCGGGGTTGAAATGGCCTTCGGCATCGATCCCGCCGACGCTGCCGTGACCGAGCACGAAGACCCTGCCAGGGGGGCAGAGGCGTTCGCGGATCACGTGCCGGCGCATCGACGGGCTGTCGCACCAGACGAGATGCGCGTGGCGGCAGGCCAGCCGGGTGGTGGTGTCGAGCAGGTGTTTCATGGGGCCGGTGCGGGTCATCTGCGGCAGGCCGAAGATCGACAACACCCGCCCGCGCACCCCGGCCAGGCTGGCGGCAAGCGTTCCCAGCAGGCCGGCCTTGGGAGTGTGGGAATGGACGATGTCAGGGCGTTCGGTTCGGAACAGGCGATAGAGGCGGACCAACGCCGAAAGATCGGCGGCCGGGGCCAGACGCCGGGCCATGGGAACCCCGTGGACGCGGACACCCGCCTGCCGTGCGAAAGCTTCGAGATCAGGCTCGGGAGACGAAACGGCGGTGACGCGGACTCCGTGATCCTTCAGGAAGGGGATCTGCGAAGTGAAAAAAAAAAGCGTCATGGGGACGGTGGTGCAATGGAACAGCGAAAAAGAACGTGGTATTGCCACATGAACCTCCATTTCAGCCGGGTTGGGGTAGGGGGCCATCGTGGCGGCCGCGACCTTCTGCAACCGGCCTGGGGGGCGGTTCGGAGCGTCGCGCCAGCTGACCCGGAACGAGCCGCTTGAGGAACCGCGAACGAACGTATACTATCAAAGCGCCTACTTCCCGACAAGAGCGGGGAGCCTGGGGCAGGAGGCGATTCGGGTGCGTCTGACGATCGGCATGCCGATGGTTAACAACCGCTCCACCGTGCTGGAGGCGGTGCGGTCGGTCTTTGCCCAGACGTTTTAGGAGTGGGAGTTGCTGCTGGTGGACGACGGCTCGACGGACGGAACGCCCGACCTGCTGCGGCCGATCAAAGACCCCAGGGTGCGTTTGCTGGTCGACGGGAAGCATCGGGGCCTGGTGGCGCGGCTCAACCAGATCGCCCGCGAGGCCCGCGGGG
>CALLCO010000191.1 GCA_937998695.1 Candidatus Ozemibacteraceae bacterium | reverse complement strand
CCGGCCCCGACCGCTGTCCCCGCGACAGCCGCCGTCGTGGCTCCCGGGCCATTCGCCATCGACAACCCCCGGCGGCTGCTGGTCATCTTCTTCGCCTCGGTGCTGACCAACAACATCGCGCTCGCCTACTTCATCGGGATGTGCGCCTTCCTCGCCCTGTCGAAGAACACCAAGGTCGCCTTCGGAATGGGCGCAGCGGTGACCTTCGTCACCGGGCTGACGGCGGTCGCCAACTGGCTGCTCAACCACTTCGTGCTGGTGCCGCTCGGCCTCGAATCCTTCCAGTTCCTGGTCTTCATCCTGACCATCGCGACCATCGTGCAGTTCCTCGAGCTGTTCATCGACCGCTACTTCCCGCCGCTCTACGAGGCGTTCGGCATCTTTTTGCCCCTCATCACCGTCAACTGCACCGTGCTGGGCACCTCCCTGTTCATGGTCCTGCGCCAGTACCGGTTCTGGGAGGCGGCCGTCTTCAGCTTCGCCACCGGCCTGGGCTGGATGCTCGCCATCCTGCTGCTGGCCGGCCTGCGCCATCATCTGCCGTTCTGCCGGCCGCCCCGGCACCTCGGCGAGATCGGCGCCGCCCTGCTGCTGGCCGGCCTGATGGCGATGGCCTTCAACGGATTCTCGGGCATGGTGAAACTGTGATGGCGAGCCGCAACCGGGGGAACCGCTGATGCTGTCGACGTTGCTCATCGCCCTGCTGGCCCTCAACGGGTTGATCCTGGGCATGTGCCTCTTCCTGCTCGGCGCCCGCCATTGGCTGGCCAGCTACGGCCAGGTCAAGATCCGGCTCAACGACGAAAAAGATCTGCAGGTGCAGGGCGGCAATTCCCTCCTGCTGACCCTGGTCGGCAGCAAGATCTTCATCCCGTCGGCCTGCGGTGGCCGCGGCACCTGCGGCTACTGCCGGGTCAAGGTGCTCGATGGCGGGGGCTCGGTGCTGGCCACCGAGCAGATGATCCTGACCCCCGCCGAAATCAAGGAGAAGAAGCGCCTGGCCTGCCAGGTGCGCGTCCGGCGCGACCTGGTCGTCCACGTGCCCGAGGAATTCCTCGCGATCAAGGAGTTCCAAACCGTGGTCAGCAAGGTCGAGGTGATGACCGACGTCATCAAGAAGATCACCTTCAAGCTGCTCGAGCCCAAGACCATCGCGTTCAAGCCCGGCCAATACGTGCAGGTCAGCCTGATACGGCCCGGGGAAGACCCGATCTACCGCGGCTATTCGATCGCCAGTTCCCCTTTTGCTCACGACATCATCGAGCTGAACGTGCGCCGGGTCGAGAACGGCATCATGAGCAACCATCTGCACACCCTGAAGGAAGGCGACCCGATGGTGCTGTCGGGCCCCTACGGCGAGTTCTTCCTGCAGGAAACCACCAACCGCAGCGTGGTCTGCATCGCCGGAGGCGTCGGCCTGGCCCCCATGAAATCGATCATCGCCTACATGACCGAGAAGAAGATCGACCGCAAGGTCTACCTGTTCTACGGCGCCCGCACCCTGCCGCTCCTCTACGACCACCAGGAGTTCGTCGAGGCGGCCCGGCGCAACCCGAAGTTCCAGTATGTGCCCGCCCTGTCGGACGAGAACATCGGCGGCGACTGGGACGGCCACCGCGGCTTCATCACCAAGGTCTTTCAGCAGGTCTTCCCCGACGGCGAGCCCGCCGAAGCCTACCTGTGCGGCCCCCCCGTCATGATCGACGCCCTGCTGCCGTTGCTGGCCGCCAAGGGCATCCAATCGAAGGATATCTACTACGACAAGTTCTGACCGACCCGCCCCCAAGGAGACACCCATGCGCCCGAGCCCCCGCCTGACCATCGCCCTCCTGCTGACGACGCTGGCCGCGGCCGCCCTTCCCCTCGCCGCTCCCGTCCCTGCCCTGGCCCAGGACAAGGGCCTCTACACGACGACCGCGATGGCCACCCCGCAAACCCAGAAGTGTCTCGAGTGCCACACCTCGATGAACCCCAACCTCTGCATGTCCTGGGAGCGCGGGAAGCACGCCAGCCGCGGGATCGGCTGCTACGAGTGCCACATGGCCAGCGACACCGACGCCGACGCCATGGTCGACCACCACGGCTTCACGATCAGCCCGCTGCTCACACCGAACGATTGCGGCCGCTGCCACCCCGCCGAGACCGCGTCGTTTCTGGGCTCACGCCATGCCAAGGGCGGGCGGGTGCTGCACTCGTTGTCGAACTACTGGGGCGAGGTGGTGGAAGGCTACGCCGCCTCGCTGGCCGGCTGCCAGTCGTGCCATGGGTCGCAGATCAAGGTCGACCCAAAGACCCGCAAGATCTCGGCCGACGGCTACCCCAACTACGGCATCGGCCGCATCAACCCCGACGGTTCGGAAGGAAACTGCTCGGCCTGCCACCAACGCCACGACTTCCGCCTGGGATCGGTGCGCCGGTCAGAAGTCTGCGGCCGCTGTCACATGGGTCCCGACCACCCCCAGATCGAGATCTGGCTCGAATCGAAGCACGGCAACGCCTACGACGAGATGAACAAATGGGTCGATTTCGACAAGCAGTCGATGCTGCTCGGACAGGACCCAATCGCCGCCCCCAACTGCGTGACCTGTCACATGGGCGGCACCATCGCCAGCGGCAGCGGCTCCACCCACGATCCTGGGCTCCGGCTCGGATGGAACCTCCGCGACCCTCTCAGCGTACGCCGCGACGATTGGCGAGCCAACCGTGCGCGCATGCAGGCCGTCTGCCGCAACTGCCACAGCCCCTCCTTCGTTAAGGGGCATTACACCCAGCTCGACAAGGCGGTCGCCCTCTACAACCACAAGTTCGCCCTGCCCGCCAAGGAAATCCTCGACGCGGTGCGGGCCGCCGGCAAACTCGACCCCTCGCCGGTCAACGAGAAACTGGAACGCGACTACTGGCATCTGTGGCACCACCAGGGTCGCCGGGCCCGGATGGGCGTGGCCATGATGGGGGCCGATTACGTGCAATGGCAGGGTTTCTACGAGGTGGCCCTGCTCTTCTACTTCGAGTTCATCCCCGAGGCGGAACGACTGGTTCCCGGCGTCACCGCCGCCATCATGGACCGCCCCGAACACCAGTGGCTGAAGAAGGGAATCCATACGCCGGCAGACGTCAAGAAGGCCATCGCCGACGGCATCGCCTTCTGGGAGGAAACCAAGCCCGAACCGGCGCCGGCCATCGGGAACCCATCACCCACGCCGACTCCCACGCCGGCCCCCGAGCCAGCCTCGGCCCCCGCCCCCGCCGCCCCAGGGCAGGAGTGATATGACAACCGCATCCCGACCGGCCCTCAGGGGCCTCCTGGGAATCATGCTATTTTTCCTGGGGGCCCCTCCGGGATTCCCCGCCGACCTTTCCCTGTCCGTCGCGACCCAGGAATGCCTCAAATGCCATGGGCCGATGTCCCCCAGTCTGGTCGAAAGTTGGCGGAAGAGTTCCCACGCCCGGCAGGGCATCGGCTGCTACGAATGCCACCAGGCCAGCCCCACTGACCCTGATGCCATCCCCGACCACAACGGCCATACCATCAGCACGCTGGTCACCCCGAAGGATTGCGGCCGCTGCCACGCCGAACAGGCCGCCACCTTCGCCCACTCGCGGCACGCCTCGGCGGCGCTGTTGTTGCGCGAGCCCGACGGCCAGGCCTACGACGGCCGCAGAGGCGACGTCTTCCTGGGCGGGGTGATGCAGGGCATGGCCAGTTTCCTGAACGGGTGCGAATCATGCCACGGCACCCGGGTCGCCATCGATCCCGACACGCACCTTCCCATGCCCCGCACCTACCCCAATCACGGCGTGGGCCGGATCAACCCCGACGGCTCGGTCGGCGCCTGCTCGGCCTGCCACCAGCGCCACGAGTTCCGCATCGAGGCGACCCGCCAGCCAGGCGTCTGCGGCCGGTGCCACCTCGGCCCCGACCACCCGCAACTCGAGATCTGGAAGGAATCCAAGCACGGCATCACCTTCAAGACCACCAACGACCTCGTCGACCTGAACCGACGACCGTTGCTGCTAGGGCGGCATCCCGTGGTCGTTCCCTCGTGTGCCACCTGCCACCTCGGCGGCACCATCGGCGGCACCGCCCAGACCCACGACCCCGGCACCCGCATCAGTTGGCGCACCGGCCCCGAGGTCAGCCCCCGCACGCCCGACTGGCCCGACAAGCGGCTGGCCATGTTCAACATCTGCGCCAACTGTCACTCGATGAACCTGATCACCAGCTACTACGAGCACCTCGACAAGGCCGTCGCTCTCTACAACAAGAAGTTCGCCGAGCCCGCCCTCGAGATCCTCGACCGGTTGCGCCAGGCCGGCAAGCTCGATCCCTCGCCGTTCAACGAGAAGATCGAGCGGATCTGGCTGTTCCTGTGGCACCACGAAGGCCGTCGGGCCCGCATGGGAGCCGCCATGATGGGCCCCGACTACGTGCAGTGGCAGGGCTTCTACCAGGTCGCTCTGGGGTTCTACTTCGAGTTCCTGCCCGAAGCCGAGCGTCTAAGCCCGGGCATCACCACAGAGATCATGGCCAGACCCGAGCACCGCTGGTTGCAGGAGATCCGAGGCTCCAAGGAGGAGGTCGAAGCGGCCATTCAACGCAGCATCCGGTTCTGGCTGGAGCAGAAGCCCGACCCCACGGCCAATCGTGTGCTCGATGCTCCCGATGGCCAGCCAGGGACCTCTCCAGTTGCCCCCACCCGGCCGGCTTCAGCCCCCTAGGTCCACCTTGCGCAAGTCCTGGTCATCATTCCTGCGGGCCTTCTGGCGGTGAAGAGCCATGAAAGAGGATTCCAAGAGCTCAGCATTTCCGCAAGGACATCCTGGTGGCCAGCCACCGTCGAGTTCGCTGGTGAAAGGAGTCAGCTCGCCCCCCGACGGAGAGCGACTGTGCCACCGAGTTCCATCCTATCAGAGGGCCAGAAAAACTCGCCCCCGAAATCATGGTGGCGGTGGCACAGGAAGTATGCTTTCATCCCTCAGAGGAGCCTGTTGCACGAATGCCCAAAACAGCCCATTTTCATGTACCGTCCATTCGGAGATGTCGATCGGATCTTGGCTACTACGTACACTGCGAGCAAAAAACCGATTCATGCCACAGGCTCAGAGGGAGAAGTATAGGCTGGGGAGGTGTGGAGGAATCTATATTCTCCAATAAAAATGCATTTAAACGTGTCTTGGAAAGAGAAAAGTGCGAAGCCTTCTTGTGACTTTTTCACAAGCGGTCACCCCAAGTATGTGAAAACAATCTCTTGCGAATCGCACCCTATCATCCGGGCCCATGACAGGAGGTAGACATGGCTGGTAAGCAAGTCGGAGACATCCTTGCCCAGGCACGGCAGTTTCACCAGGATCTGAGCCGTTTTTTCGGCGACCTCGAGAAAGTGGCAGATCGGGAACGGGTGAAGATGCTGCTGAGCTACTTCAGTCACCAGGAAGAAGCGCTGCAGGAAAGCTTGCGCAGCTTCGAAACCTCGATTGGCCATGAAGTGCTCGCAACCTGGTACAAGTTCCCTCCCGAATCTGAGGGGAAGCACCTCCTCGAGCATCTCCATCTGGAACCTTCGATGACAGTCGACCAAGTGGTGGAGACCGCGCTGGCCCTGGTCGACTGCCTCACCCGGGTGTACCGGACCGCCGCCGAGACTGCCCCGACGGAAGACGTTCGTGAAGTCTTTCGACACCTCCTCCGCCTCGCCGACCGACAACGGGATAGACTGCAAGAGCAAGGAGACGCGGTGAAGGATCTGTAGCCCGCTTCGGTAGGCCCACTTCAGGCCAGGATTCCTTTCCCCAACCCGGGTGGGCGATCCGCAACTGCGTGCCACTCTGGGCCATTCGGCAGAAACAGCAGCACCAGCGGGGAGGCTATAGGATGTCTTCCGCATGGGCCGCGCCCTTGGCTGGAGTTGACTACCAACTTCATTCCTTGAGGCCAGGAGGGGGCCGGCGGTGAATGGTCCCGACTCCCGATAGTTCCTCGTCCCTCGGCCCGAAAGAGAGCCCCACCTGCTTTTGTCTACCGTCCGCCGCAGCACCTGGCAGGGGAGCCCATTGAGGGCTCAACCGTTCATCAATCTTGACGCCAGCCGGTTTCCCACTTTCGAGGCGCACACCAAGGCTCATGCTTCCCCCATTGCCCAAGGGTGAAACCAAGAGCCCAGCCCTGAGCAGGAACCGGCATGAATTTGGAACTTACAACAGCCTCTTCGCGGAATCTTCCGGACCATATCCTCTTTTTTCCCAAAAAGGCGATCCAACGAAAAATGCCGGGAACCAGGGATATCACTTCCGTCAAGTCCAAGCTGTTCTTTATCGCTGCTCCACGCGCAGAAATCTTGCATGCCGCGCCCATTTCTGGTAAGATAGTCCTCTACTTTGCCCTTTGACCGGAGGAAAGAGTCATGTCCAGGAAATGCATGGTTTGCGATCGCGGGCCCCAGACCTTCTACCAGCTCAGCCACTCCCACCGCCGCACCAAGCGACGCTGGAGCGTCAACCTGCAGCGGAAGCGCATCATGTTCCGCGGCAAGATGATGAAGGGGTACATCTGCACCCGCTGCCTCGGCACCCAGAGCGCCCAGCTCGCTGTCTGAGGCCTTAACCCGACCGTTGCGGTTCGGCACCACCGCGCTCCTCTGAGCGCGGTGGCCGGTTCTTTTCCCTCACTTGCCCTCATTCCTGGCGGATCACCAGGGAGCGGTACCGACGGGCCAGAAGGGCCGACAGCCCTGCACCCATCAGCGTTTCCGGACCGATGTGCAGGAGGTTGTATCCGAGGCTCGCCCAGAGAGCCCCCGACCAGGTCACCGCGGCCGGGTTTCCCCCGACGAAGAAGACGGCCCCTGCCACGACGTGGCAGGCGAGCCGGGCCAGGTTGGCCAGCAGGCTGGCCGAAGCCGCCCGAGCGGGTGTGGCCCAAGCCAGGGAACCCGCCAGCCCCAGGCTGGCGAACGCCAGCGGGTAGTCGAGAACGAACTGCACCGGATGCACGACGAACGGTTTCAGGACGGCCGACAACAACCCTAGGAGAGCCCCCGTCGTCACGCCAACCCGCCAGCCCCGCCGCGCCGCCAGGATCATCACCGGCCAGAATCCAAGCGAAACCGACCCCCCGTTGGGCAACTGGAACAACTTGAGCTGCGCCAACGCAAGCCCGACGGCCAACATCATCCCACTCTCGGCCAAGACCACGAGGCCTCCCGCTTTCATGGCGATCCTCGACAAAAGAGTCCAGAATCCAGGTCTTTTTGCCGGCAACAGCCTCTCTGGGCATTCCCAAGAGAGGGCGGGCGCCCCCCCGTTGCAACCGGAATCAAGAGGATGTGGAAAGGGGTCCCACCGCGCAGGGCAAGGCGGCATTCGCTCGGCCGCCGCAGGCCTCGAATCTTTGATGTCATTGGTCCGTATGGTATCACGCCCTAGCACCCTGAACCAGAACCCGTCAGGCGAGCACTCGGCCAACCACCCCGCGTCCAGCCTTCCCGACGGGCCGGATAAGGTTCCCGGGCCGGAATGCCGATAGATGGAACGAGATATCGGGCTCCGAGGAGGCAGTATCATGGAATCCCCCCTGAAAATCACGGTCGGCGTCATCTTCGGCGGGCGGTCCGGCGAACACGAGGTGTCGCTGGTCTCGGCCCAGTCCATCATCAAGGCCCTCGACCCCCACAAGTATGAGGTCGTTCCCATCGGCATCTCCAAACGGGGCACCTGGCTGGTCGGGGCCGATCCGCAGAAATTCCTGCCCGAGCCGACGGCCCCGGGCAAACTGCCCGAGAAGACCGCGACCCCTTCCACCAAGCCAGCCGGTGCGGCCGCCTCAGCTCCCAAGACTCCGACTTCTCCCGACCTTGGCCAGACCGGCCTGGTCGGCGACCCGTCGCATCGCGGGCTCGTGCTGCTCGACAAGACCGGGCCCAGCGACCGCGTCAGACTCGACGTGCTCTTTCCCGTCGTGCATGGCACCTACGGGGAAGACGGCACCCTGCAGGGACTGCTCGAAATGGCCGACATCCCCTACGTCGGCTGCGGCGTGCTCGCCTCGGCCCTGGGCATGGACAAGACGGCCGCCAAGCGCATCTTCCGCGACGCCGGCCTGCCGATCGGCGATTTCCGCGAGATCCTGCGCAAGGACATCAAGATCCGCACCGCCTCCGTCATCGAGCAGATCGAGGCGCAGTTCACCTACCCCTGCTTCGTCAAGCCGGTCAATTCCGGCTCGTCGGTCGGGGTCTCGAAAGCCCACGATCGCGGCGAACTGATCAAGGCCCTCCACCTGGCGGCCCGCTACGACCGCAAAGTGCTGGTCGAAGAGTTCATCGACGGGCGCGAACTCGAGGTCTCGGTGCTGGGCAACGACGACCCCATCGCCTCGGTGCCCGGCGAGATCGTCCCCTGCAACGAATTCTACGACTACAACGCCAAATACATCGACAACAAATCCGACCTGCACATCCCCGCCGACCTGCCGGAGGAGCAGACCGCCGAGATCCGGCGCCTGGCCGTCGCCGCCTTCAAGGCCCTCGACTGCGCCGGCATGGCCCGCGTCGATTTCTTCCAGGACCGCAAGACCGGGAAGATCATCCTCAACGAGATCAACACCATCCCCGGCTTCACCTCGATCAGCATGTATCCGAAACTGTGGGAAGCCTCGGGCATCCCCTACCCCGAACTGGTCGACCGCCTGATCAAGCTGGCCCTGGAGCGCTATTCCGACAAGCAGGAGTCACTCGAAGCCGTCGCCTGAAGCGACGTTTTCCCCGCCGTTCGCCCCCTCAAGCCCCACTCCATCCCCCGCCCCGCGGCGGGGGATGTCCTTTCCGCCGCGCCTCGGTGACAGAGGGGAATCGGCAGATCGGTCCGGCCTGATTCGGGGCCGCCCAGGCAGCAACGGGGGGCCGTCTGGCCGCCGGCCGACGAGCTGCGTTTTTGCTCCGCAGGGGCCACCTCGTCAGGGCATCAGCAGTCGACAGCCGGTCGAGGTTCCCGCCCAGGTCACGCGGGGGTCGCCCAGGGCCTCGCGCTGACCGGCACTGCACAGCAGGCAGATGCGGTCGGCGGGCAGGGCGGGATCGGCCTGCCGGGCACAGGCTTTCTGAGCGCAGGCCAGCACCTCGAGCCCCCGCCCGTCGCGCCGGACCAGACACTCGGCGCCGAAGTCGGCGTGCCGGGCGGCCAGCTCGCGCCAGCGGCTCTCCAGATCGGAACTCTCCAGGTGGTAGTCGAGGGCGCACAGGTGCTCGGCCTCGGCCTGGCCGCCTTTCCAGTCGACCGCCAGCCGGCTGCGCCAGAGAGCGATCAGGGTGACCGGGGCGGGCGGCTGGGCCGACGTGAAGCATTCGCCGTCGGCGGCCCGCAAGCGCCGCTTGCGCTCCTGCAGCGGCGGGTGAATGCCCTGGGGTTCCTCGCCCGCCCGCACCCGCTCAGGGAGATAGTTGGCGATGGTGAGTTCGGTCAGCGCCTGCACATATTCTTCCCGCCCCACCGCGGCGGCGGCGGTGGCATCGGCTTCGCCCTCATGCTCCCAGGCGATGCGCCGGAAGGCAGCCATCAGCGCGACCAGCGCCAGCAGAAACCCGGCCACCTGCCAGAAACCCGGCCCCGTCATCAGCAACCGCTGCACCTCGAGGGGCCAGACCACGGCATAGACGCCGCCCACCATCGAGCCGGCCAGCAGCAGCAGGAAGTAGACGAACAGGTGGCCCTGCGCCAGATGCCCCTTCTCGTGTTCGAGGATGGCGGCGGCGGTGGGCCCCGGAAACTCATCGAGCAACGGGGATGAGATGGCGATGGCCTGGAACGGTGTCAGATAGCCAAACGAGAGGGCATTGTAGATCTTGCTTCCGTCGAGATTCCACCGGTAGAGGGGAACATCGAACCCGGCCGCCCAGGCCGGGCGCTGGGCAGTCGGCAGCCGGCGCAGCCACAGGAACCAGGGAACAAACATCGGGTAGATCAGCAGCAGCGCCCCGCACAGGGCGGGGAACCCCAGTCCCACCCCCAGCGGCCAGGTGATCGGCCACAAGGGAAGGTTGGCGGTCATGGCCCGCAAAATCAGGGCCGCGCCGATCGGCACCACCAGCAGGACCGCATTGACCAGGGCCATGCCCACCACGGTGCGGGCATGGGCCAGGAACCCCCAGGTGGTGCCTCGCACCTCGCGATCGAGACGGTGCAACGGCAGCCAAGACAGCAGGAAGGCGACCACCAGATGCCCCACGGCCGGCCCCACCGCCCCCTCGAACCCCAGCGCGGCCGGCAGATTGAAGGCCAGCACGAGGAGGGCCGTGACGATGCTGGGCGCTGCCCCCAACGGGGACCGCATGAAGGCGAAGAACGGCCCCTGGCGCTCGGCCGGCCCAGGGAACCGCTGCCGCCACCCGTAGACCCGCCACTCGGCGATGAACCAGGGCAGGACCAGCAGGATCGCCCAGATCAGCAGCAGCTTCCCTCGCCATTTCCCGGACAGAGGCGGGGGAAGGGCCGCACACAGAGCCCGATAGTCGTTCAGGGGCTGGCCGAATTCGAGCAACAGAGCGGTATCAGAGGTCACCCGCAGGAACTCCTGCTCCTGCCGACTGGCACGGGCGGCCTGGAACAGCTGTTCGAGGAGGGCTTCCCGCTCATCCCGGTCCTCGCTGCCCCGGAAAGCCCGCCACAGCACCTCGAACGCCCGCCCGGGATGCCCGTATCGCCGCAGCATGACCCCGCGGATCCCCTCGATGGTGGACAGCTCCGCCGAGGTCGCCCCCGCCCCGATCTCGTCCAGCCGGCGCAGGAGGGCCCGCAGATCGTGCCCGTCGAGTTCGGGCGCCGCCATGGCATCGGCCAGCTCGTCCAGGAACAGGTGGGGCTGCCGCGCCCGCACCATCTCCCGAATCGCCTCGACCGGCGGAAACCCGGGCGGGGCCTCCCGCTGGACGGTCCCAATGCCGACAATGACACCCAGAAACAGCAGGATCACACACAACAACGCATTCCGCATGCCCGCATAGTACCGCAACCGAATTCCGTTCCACAAACCTAATTTCGCGATCGCGTCCAGATGCTGGTCTGGGCGAGGCAATGTGTCCCTCCCCGATATCGGTCGGAACATGGACTCGTTCGCTGGACTCGTCGACGATGACAGTGGACTAGAAAGCTCCCGCGAAGGAGCCTGTTGCACGAACGCCTCACACGGCCCGCGAAGGTCTACGAGCCATCCAAAGCTACCGACAGAGCCAAGCACACCAGGAACACGGCGACCGAAAAACCAATTCATGCCACAGGCTCGAAAATGCTGACTGCTTGGGCCCCACGTCCCCGGCTTGCAGCTCCCAGAAGCCCCGCAGGATCAGCGGTTAGGGCAGAAGCCTGGAAATTCTTGGGGTAAGGGGCTTTTCTCCTGTCGTCGCCCCGGAAAACCCACCCACCCATCGAGGCGATCTCAGAGCCACTTCGAGATTGAGGGTTGTGGAACGGGCGGATGTCAGGGGCGGTTGGTGGAGAGGAGGCCGTTGACCGGGCGGCGGTCGCTCCAGAAGCCCATGAAGCGCTGGCGGTCGGTGTTGCCGAGCACCTCGTCGCGGGGGCCGTTGGCGAAGGCAACGTCAGCCAGGCCGTCGAACAGCCGGAAGGTGCCGTACCAGTCCATGGCGTCGAGACCGCGGCAGCGGGTCCAGCGTGACAGGCGGCGGGCCCGGAACACCTGAAGGTATTCGAACCGCCGACGGTCGATCTCGCGTTCGTAGCGCGGCTCCTTGGGGGAGAGGGCGGAGTGCCGGTCGGCCACGAGCGGGGGTTTGCCGTGCAGATCGCTGAGGAAGGTGACGAAGTCCTTGTCGCGCGAGAGGACATTGTCGGCCCTATAGAACAGTTCCCGGGCCAGCTCGTAGGAGTCGGGGTCCTCCTCTTCGCCGACGACGGTCATCAGTAGGGTTCCGGCAGGAATCCCCGACAGGTCGTAGATCTCGACGCCGGTATGCAGCCCCGCCCCGATATGGGAATGCCGCGACGGGTGCAGCAGCATCACGACCCGCGGCTGGGGCAGCTTGAAATAGTGGGCCGAGGCGGCCAGGTTGGCGGCGAGCAGGGCCCCGACCTCGTGGCCGATCACCGCCACCCGCTCCCGGTCGGGTTGCAGGTCGGTCTCGGCATACAGGCGCCGGAAGGCCTCCTTCACGCTGCGCACCGCATTCCCGGTGTAGCGTGAGGAATGTTCGCCCGTGCCCTGGTAGAGCGGGTAGACGACGACCCATCCGCGGCGGCAGAGGTGCTCGATCCAGCCGGCGTGGTAGCCGGGATCGGAGGTCACCCATCCGTGCAGGAAGACGACGACCGGCGCGCTGGCCGGCCGCGGCGCGGTCGGCTCGAACAGGAAGGTCCGTTCCTCGCCGACGCCGAACTCCTTCTGGACGAAGCCGCCGTGCCGGTAGCCCCCGCTGCCGCCCGGCCCGATCAAGGGCTGTTCCGCCCCCAGGGGCTGGGCAGCCTCGAGGGCTCCGCTCGCCACCCCCACCAGCACCAGAACCAGCAGCCAACACCAAGTCGGGCCGGCGATTTCAGGCTTTCGGCTCCGCACGCCAGGGCGGCCGGCTCGTTCGTCACGCATGTCTAGATGGTACCGTATCCCGCCCCCTCCGGCAACCCCTTCCCGCTTCCCAGGAGCCGTCCCCTGAAGACCGTGGAGGGAGCCGGAATGGGAAAGGTCAGCGGTGAACGGTATTCGAGAATCCGGACGAGAATCCGGAAGGTCTGGGCGGTGGCGTCGGCTTTCAGGGTGCGCCCGTCGGGGGTGACGGCCAGATACCGGTTCATGCCGATGCCGGGCGATTCGGGCAACTGCACGCGGCGCACCGTCTTCCCCTGGGGGTCGATCTCCAGGACGTAGGCCGCGTCGAGTTCCCCGGCACCGGGCAGGGGCTTCACCCTGGCCCTGCCAGCCTGCTGGAACGCCTGCGATCACCCCAGGCTCTGGGCATCTCCGCCTTTTGGAAGACGGCCCGGATCGGGCCAGGCTCAGCGGCCGGTCTCCTCCTCCATGCCGGATTCGAGTCTCGAGCGGAATCCGTCGAAGAAGAAGCGGGCCACCCCGAAAATGAGGATGATGGCGACGACGCCGAGAATGGAGCCCGCCTTGATCTCCGCCCGCTTGACCTGGGCGAGATCCCGGTTTTCGGATTCCATCATGTTCTCGAGGAAGACAGCCGAGGCGGCCAGGCCCGCCAGGGTCGACACCAGCTTTTCAAAGTTCCACAGGGCATTCCAGAGGAAGCCCCCCCGGCGGGTCTCGCCTTTCAGCAGGGGACGGGCGGCCAGATAGAACGGCAGCAAGAGAGGCCCCAGCAGCAAGATCACCAGAACCCAGAACAGGTCGAGCCCCTTGCGGTTCTGGCTGTCGAACGCCACCCACAAGGTGATGATTCCGCGCACCCAACGTGGCCACATACCGACAT